>CAZDFM010000516.1:0-2698 GCA_964504465.1 uncultured Pseudobdellovibrionaceae bacterium
CTCATGAAGCCGAACTCGCCACTATTAAGGCCAATCAAATTCTCCTTCGTCACAACATGGAATTCACCGGTGGCAGCGAGGAGACGATGTACATAGACCGCCTCCTCTTGCGGGGCCGTAAAGATTCAAAACTAGTGGCGATCTATGATATTTTGAGGCACTTCATTGTTCGCCCAGTTATTAGTTCAGGAAAAAATGCCTGCTGCCTCGAAGTGACCGGGACACTGACAAACGTTAAGCTTGCAAAATATGTCGCTGATTTTTTGGATAGAGAAATGGACCATTCGTCAGCAACCAGATGTAATAAAAAGGATGCTGCCTACGCTTTGCCTCTCCCAAAAGAAGGTCAACTTCTTCATGGTTCAGAGCAGGAAGACGCTTTTTAAAAACCTTTCTCATCTTCATGCCGGAAAACGGATTGGTTTTTAAGGTTCCCACAAACACGCCGTAAGCAAATACGCACTTGATCTCTTTAAGAATCTCATTCGAATTTGCTCTACTCATGCCTTTCAATTCTTTTTCGTCTAGAAAATCCGTTACGGATTTTGCAGTGATTAAGTTGAGATGCAACTTTTCCCATCCTTTAAGATGGCTAAGTCGTCCCTTCTTATTTCGAACCGTACTCGGACTGAAGCCTAATGGATTCTCAGGAGAACGCAGTTTTTCAGACACGTACTCTAAATATGCTGAAACCAACGGTCCCCAATGAGTAAAATGAGTGCCCGCAGGTTTTTGTTCTCTACACGCATTCCAAAGCTGTTTGTAAATCAATTCAGCTTTGGGTTTAGATGGAATATTTCTTCGTTTCTTTTGAATGCCTCGGTCAGCTGTAACTTGGCAATCAAAAGAATAGCCATTTTTGTCATACTGAAAGTAGCCAAAAAGGCATCCGGAATTTTGAAGGCCCACGTATCCGACCGCTGTCCTCATGAATATTCAAAGTCAAATTTGTTTCTTTCATCGAACTAAAACCTCACTTAAACCTTAACAGCCGCAGAGAGTTCAAGATCACTAAAATTGAAGCTCCGGTATCCGCCGCAACCGCAACCCACAGATTTGAACGCCCCAAAATAGCCATTACTAAAAAAACCAACTTTAACAAAATCGCAAACGCGACGTTGAATTTAATAATCTTAAGCGTCCGTTTTCCTAGATCCACGGCAGCGGCAACTTGCTCAAGATCATCGCGCATAAGCGCCACATCGGCAGTTTCAATTGCCGCATCTGACCCTGCTGCTCCCATCGCAATACCAACAGTTGCTTCGGCAAGTGCGGGAGCATCATTGATCCCATCTCCGATCATAGCGACAGTCTGGAACTCCTGCCTGAGCCGTTTAATTTCATTGACCTTGTCCTCGGGCAAAAGATTTCCTTTAGCCTCGTCAATCCCGACACTTTTAGCAATAACAGAAGCGGTTTTCTGATTGTCACCGCTCAGCATAATAACGTGCTTAAGCCCGGCTTGATGCAAATGATCTACGGCCTGTTTCGCGTTCGATCTTAAAGTATCACCAAGTCCCAATATACCCATCACTTCACCCTCACAGCCATCGTGCGGGCGATGTCCTACCACGACAACTGTAAGGGCCTTTTCTTCAAACTCGGACAAAGTCTTTTCTATTTGGGGAGTGCAGATATTTAATTCATGAGCAAAGCGGTGGTTCCCAAGAAAATAGATATGACCATCAATTTTAGCCTCAGCTCCTCGACCTACCAAGTTTCTGAAATCATAGGCTACCTGGGAAACCACTTTTTGAGATTCGGCATAGCTAACTACGGCTTGGGCTAACGGATGAGATGACATTTTCTCTATAGCGGCTGCTATAGGCAAAACCTGACCCTTAAATTTTTCAAGCTCCATAAATTTTTGAACCGTCGGTTTACCCTCGGTGATTGTCCCCGTTTTATCAACGGCTATGGCACGAAGCCTCCCCAATGCCTCTAAGACAACACCACCTTTTACTAATACTCCCTTGCGGGCCATCGCAGTAAGCCCAGAGACAATCGCAATTGGCGTCGAAATTACCAGCGCACAGGGACAAGCAATAACTAAGAGGACTAGCGATCTATATATCCAAGTATCCCAAGACTCCCCCATCACTAGCGGGGGAACTAATAACGTGAGCAGTGCTAATGCAAAAACTACAGGTGTATAAATTTTTGCAAAAGAATCCACAAATCTTTCGGATGGGGCTTTGGCATTTTGGGACTCTTCAATCATTCGGGTGATTTTCGATACTTTAGAGTCGGTATATGCGGCCATGACTTTAATTTCTAAAACTCCAGATTCGTTGATGGTCCCGGCAAAAACCTTATCCCCGACTGTCTTTTCTACCGCGACTGATTCACCCGTAAGCGGCGCTTGATTTACAAATGAATTTCCTTTTAAAACTTCACCGTCAACGGGAATTCGTTCGCCCGATTTAACTAAGAGCACATCATCTAACTCGACCTGTTCTATTTTAACCAAAACGGTTTTTGATCCTTCAATAATCTTATTCGCCGTCTGGGGCGTCAAATTAAGAACCGAACGAATAGCTTTACGCGCCCTAGCTACACTAAATTCTTCAAGCATCTCAGAAAATGAGAACAGAAAAACGACCGTCGCCGCCTCAGCATATTCTCTAATGAATATCGCGCCAAGAAAAATATCTTGACCCTGCGGATGTAATACCTTTTCGTAGCTGGCTTAGATCGA
>CAZDFM010000517.1:0-2690 GCA_964504465.1 uncultured Pseudobdellovibrionaceae bacterium
ACTCGGCATGGCTTATAGCTTCTAAGAACCGAGGCTTAGGCCTCGGCTTCAGTTTCAATTTCGACTTCAACTTCGATTTGCTCTTCGACCCAAGCTGCAGGGATTTGCTTTTTAACCTTGGCGCCTAAACCGCGAAGGCGTTCGGTCTGCATCACAAGATTACCTTTGCCGTTTTTGAGTTTTCCGAAAGCTTGGTCTAAGGCCTTTTCAGAATTTTGAAGCTGAACTTTTACGTCTTCAAGGTCTTCAATAAAGCCCACAAATTTGTCATAGAGTTTGCCGGCGGAGTCCGCAATCTTTTCGGCATTTTTACCTTGCCTGTCTTGCCGCCACATAAACTCAACCGTTTTTAAGATCGGGAGAAGCATCGTGGGTGAAGTCAGAATCACTTTTTTCTGCCAGGCTTTAAAATGCAGTTGCTCTTCACTTTGCATGGCTAAAGCAAACGCGCCGTCGGTTGGCAAAAACATCATGGTAAAATCAGGAACGTTAATCCCTTCAAGCGAGGAGTAATCTTTTTTAGATAGATCTTCGACATGCCGGTTGACCGCGAGCATAAATTCTTTTTGATAGAGCGCTCTTTCTTCGGGCGTTTCAGCCTTCACACAAGCCTCATAAGACGTCAGGACCACTTTACTGTCGATCACGAGCTGACGATCATCGGGAAGTAGAATCAAAATGTCGGGCTTTCTTAAGACCCCGTCATCATCGCGAAGCCCTAAACCTTTAGCTTGCTCTTTATATTCAAAACCTTCGCGAAGCCCTGACGATTCAAGCACACGCCGAAGTGTGATCTCGCCCCAGTCCCCTTGCTGTTTAGATTCACCTCGAAGAGCTTTAGTTAAAGACCCGGTTTCAAGTGTCATCTTCTCGTGAGCGAGTGCCATCATTTTAATTTGCTCTTGAAGCGAAATACGCTCACGCGATTCGACATCATAAGTTTTATGAATGCGCTCATGTAATTCTTTAAGTTGGCTCTGGAAAGGATTTAGAAGACTCTCTAAATTTTGTTTTGATATTTTATGTAAGTGATCCGAACTCTCCTGCACCGATTTATGTTGGGCCTGGGTAATTTCGAGCACGATCTTTTCTTTAATGTCTTGAATATCTTTTTTATGTTCATCGATCCGATTGGCCAAAGCGGCTCGTTCCGCATTTGTCGTGGCAAGTTTTTGCTCAAGCTCGTTGTTTTGCGTTTGTAGCTGAGCCTGTTTTGTTAAATATGTTTCGCGTTCAATTAAGAAGGATTTATGAAGTCGCAGATAGGTAATTAACACCCCTGCAAGCGCACCTAACGTTACGCCTAAAGCTAAACCTAAATACAAATTGCACCCCTTTTACCGGTTTCCCAACCGCGTCCTAAGATAGCATTGAAATGCCCGCCTGGATTCATTAACACATCGCAAGAATGCTGTAAATCTTTCTAAGTCCAGACCTGTGGCTGACCCGGCCGCACAATGAGTTTATTCTCGCAGGTCGATGAAGTCATTTTTTTCGCTCTTACTTATCTTAGGTCATTTCTATTCTGCCCCAGCCGAAGGGCAGATCTTTGATTGCCGTGGGCAAAGTGACCCGATGGCAGGTTTTTTAATGCTCGTCGATCAGCACGAGGCCAAACTTCAAGAGGTTATCAATGGTGAGCTTTCAGGTCCCGTATATAGGGGTGAGCATCGCTTAACCCCTCCGGGCTATATTTTCGTTGTTCGCATCGAAACAACTCAAGATCGTGTTTTAAGTTTTTTTGAAATTTGGCTTCAAGAAAGCCCCAATGGCGAGGCCATCTTTCCGGCTTGGTATTTTAATTACGGACCGAGCCTTCAAGAATCCTCTTCAGAGGTGGCGATTAAACTCCTCGATTGCTGGGTTCAAAGCGAACCAAGCCCCAAGATTTTCCGCTCTGAAATGTAAGCTTTTGCCCGAAAACTCGGCAAAAAAAGCGACTTTTTTCAAACAATCCTGACAGAACTCTGACCACAAGCCACCTCAAAAGCCTGGTAACTTGAGCGCAATCAATCAACGAATGCACTCACGTGAGGAGATCTAATGTCAGGTCGAAATCTTTTTCTAAGCAAAGTGATCGCGGTCAATCTATTAAGTCTGGGTCTTATGGCTCCAACGGCTTTTGCCGCTCCCAGTTTAATTAAAATTGATGGTTCAAGCACCGTCTTTCCAATTACTGAAGCTGTGGCTGAAGAGTTTCAAATCAGCGAAAAAGGTAAAAGCAAAGTGACGGTTGGGATTTCAGGTACTGGCGGTGGATTTAAGAAGTTCTGTCGCGGCGAAACTGATATTTCGAATGCCTCAAGACCTATTACTGCTGACGAAATGAAGAACTGCGAAAAGGCCGGCATCAAATTCTATGAACTTCCAGTCGCTTATGATGCAACAGTTGTAGTCGTAAATCCTGGTAATAAAACGATTAACGAAATCACGGTGGCTGAACTTAAAAAAATCTGGGCACCCGAAGCTCAAGATAAAATTAAAACTTGGGATCAAGTAAATCCAAAATGGCCTAAGCAACCGCTTAAACTTTATGGTGCAGGCTCTGACTCTGGAACTTTCGACTACTTCACCGAAGCGGTTGTTGGAAAAGCGAAATCAAGTCGAGGTGACTATACTGCAAGCGAAGATGACAACACTCTAGTTCAGGGCGTGGGCAATGACAAAAATGCTCTTGGCTATTTGCCTCT
>CAZDFM010000518.1:0-2690 GCA_964504465.1 uncultured Pseudobdellovibrionaceae bacterium
ACATTGGCTGTGATCCTTATCAACCGATTAGCCTTTTTGGCTACAGCATCGGTGGAAACTTTGGAAACGCAAGTTGCGACAGCTGGGATGACGTTTACATGAGATTTACAATCTTAGGTGATAAGGTCTCTGTGGATCTTTACATTATGTGTTCGGATTACTGGGCCTGCGGAAGTGCATACTACGCTAAAAACTTGTTTACAGCCCCACTCGCTCGCATCGAGAAAAATACGGGTTATGGATTCAACGGAACTGTTTTTAACGATCTTTACAGCTTTAGAATTGAGAACCAAGATTTGGTCGGTCCTATCGCAGTTAAAGTTGCAGTTAAAAAATACCTTTTGAATAACCCAAGCGGTTCTCAAACCGTACAGCTTGGTATCGTTCAAGCTCAAGACGGCCAATAAGTTTGAGTCTTAGCACCCGCCGTCTTGCGGGTGCGAAACTTCAAAAATTTTTGCAAATTGCCTCACAAACGCTTATTCTCCCCTCATGCAGATCAAGTGTCCCAAATGTAAAGCCATGCATGAATACTCAGTCGATAATCCTTATCGACCCTTTTGTTCTGAGCGATGTAAAGAAGTCGATCTCGGGCAATGGGCCAACGAAGAGTATGCCATCCCCTCGAACGCTCCGGTGAATACCGAAGATCTTTCGCGTTCAGAACATGAGCCTCAATCCGAACATGAACCCGATGGCAATAAAAACCGCGGCCAAGGCGACCTTCACTAGCTCAGTGATTGAAGTTTGAGCAGTTTATTTACGAAAAATTAAAAAAAGCCGTTGAGATGAGGTTTTTGTTATGTTTCAATTTTTCTACACAACAACAATGATTCTTCACGGGAGAAACTCATGAACAAAGCACAACTCATCGAGAAAGTGTCTCAAGAAACTGGTTTAACTAAGGCGCAAACTGAGCGCATGTTAGACACCACTATCGACGTAATCCGCAAGACTGTTAAAAAAGGTGACGATGTAAAACTCGTTGGCTTCGGTACATTTGCAAAAGCAAAAAGAAAAGCTCGCACTGGTCGCAACCCACAAACTGGAAAAGCGATTAAAATCCCTGCAGCTTGGTACCCTAAGTTCCGTCCAGGCGCTGAATTCAAAGCTATCGTTCGCTAATATCTTTTAGCAAAAGTCATAACGGCCGATTCTCATTGAATCGGCCTTTTTTTTATCTAGAATAAACTCTATGGCACATTTCTCCCAAGGCTTCTCAAATCCACAGGTCCAAAATATCGGCGTCTACACCAGCGGAGGCGATGCTCCTGGCATGAATGCGGCCATTAGAGCCGTTGTTCGGGCCGGAATAAATCAGGGCATTGAAGTCTATGGGATTTCACATGGCTATGCCGGAATGATCTCGGGAGAGATCGAAAGCCTCAAACTTCATTCAGTTGCCAATATATTACAGCGTGGCGGAACCATCTTAAAAACCGGCCGCTCCCCTGAGTTTTTAAAAGCCGACTACCGCGCAAAAGCCATTCAGGTTTGCCGTGATCACAAGTTGGATGCCTTAGTTTGTATTGGAGGCGATGGTTCGTTTAGAGGGGCAGAGCTTCTTTATATGGAACACAAACTTCCGATCATCGGGATTCCGGGCACTATCGACAACGATATTTTTGGGACTGACCTAACCATTGGTTACGACACCGCGGTTAACACCGCTTTAGAAGCCATTGATCGCATTCGGGATACAGCCGCAAGCCACGACCGACTTTTTATTGTTGAGGTTATGGGGCGGAACTCCGGGTTTATCGCCATTGATGTGGCGGTTGCAGGTGGAGCCGAAGAGGTTTTTATTCCCGAAAATCCTACCAGCCTTGACGATGCGATTTCGCACATTCAAAAAGGTATAGCTCGAGGCAAGACAAGTAGCATTTTGGTTACGGCCGAAGGGCAAAAAGCCGGGCGAGCTTACGACCTCGCCGAAGCCATCCGAAAAAAATCCGGCTTCGAAGCCAAAGTCTGCATTTTGGGCCATATCCAGCGCGGGGGCGCCCCTACTGCAATTGACCGAATCCTTGCAAGCCGTTTAGGCGCAGCTGCCATCGAACATCTTAAGGCGGGCGTTTGTAATGGAATGCTCGGGGTCTTAAACGGCAAGGTGAACTTTGTCGGCTTTGAGGAGTGTTTAAATAAAAAACGTGCACTCTCTCAAGAGCTTATCCGTTTAGCACAGGTTCTTTCGATCTAAGTTCGTAGGGTGCTTTGAAGCGACCGCCTCATCCGTAGACAAGTCTGAAAAATCTACTACGCCCCTTGTTCAAACTTCAGTTCTGTAGCATGTTCCAGTTCGTGGGCGGAACGAGGGTGACATGCTTCAAATCTCAAGGTTGATTCTGGTGTTAATGATGGTGGCTTCAAGCTCCGCCTCGGCACTTGCAAATCTGGATGCTCTCATTAAAGCGCCTCAGTCTATCTCGTTTGAAAAACTATTTTGTGCGACGAATGAACTCAAAAATCCTGATCAGCTGTTAGAAGTCGCTCACGTATGCTGGCTCAGATCTAAGATGAGTCTTTTGGATTTGGACTGGGTTGAAGCTGTCAGTGTTCGCTTTAGCAATGGCGAAGAGATGACGTTTCATCTTTCGGAATTTATTTTTGACACTCAGTTAAGTCGCGAATCGGGATCGCAAATTTTAAGGTCTACTGTTCGTGGTCAGAATTCATCTTTGGGATTTGCA
>CAZDFM010000519.1:0-2689 GCA_964504465.1 uncultured Pseudobdellovibrionaceae bacterium
TGCAAACAACACAACCTACTCATGGCTGAAAAAGTCTTCGGCAAAAAACTGATCGACCGCTACCGGCGAGATTCCAGCAGTAGATATCCGCCACAGAAATAATAATCAGTGGACGCACGAATCGCCTTTCTCATTCTGAGACCACCTAATTGCGCGGAAGCTAGGTGCGAACGAAGTTTTGAAATACTGTCCAACTCGTTGGCAGGAATGTTTTTAAAAATGTCGATGTGTTTTACGAGTTGTATTTTCATGGGATTAGACACTTGAGATTACTGGATTTTTTTATGACCTAAGCCGAGTATTAGTACATCAGGTGAGGATAAATCCTCTGGGGGACGTATGAGATCACTATTATTAATTCAACTTGCGCTAATTGCTACACTGAGTGTTGGGGTTAGCGGGTGTTTATCTAGTGGAGGAGGAACTGAAGTACCTTCAGTGCAAGTTCCACCGGATTTCGAAGTTGAGGAACCAAACAATGGTTCAAGCAGCGGCGGCAATAATAATGGTGGTCAACCGACTGGGCCTGACGGCGAAACTGAAGTACCAGAGCAACCTCCGGTTGTCGTTAACCCAAATGCCGACTTTCTTATTAATGATGGCAAAAGTGCGACTCGAGATCTCAACTTAGATCTCACTATGTATGCTTCATCCACAGTCTTCGCAATGAAAGTGGGCTATACCGCTGATTGCTCTGACGGAGAATGGATTGGTTATTCTCAGTCTCACCAAATGGCTGTAACTCAAATGAACGCCGCCGTCACAATTTCAGCGATGTACCGAGATGACGAAAACATGTTTTCTCGTTGTATCGTAAGAAGCATTCGTCATGACTCTAAAGGTCCAGAGATCGTGATCAACCGCTCGCCTCTTTCAAACATTGAAGAAGGTTCAGCTCCAGAACTCGAATATACAGTCGTCGATGCATCGGGACTTGGTCCTGTGACTTGTTCTCTAAATGGAGTCTCTAAATCTTGCGCTGGCGGAAACCAAGTCATTAAAATGACTCCGCTCGCTCCTGGCGCTTATACATTTGTAGTTGCAGCCGAGGACAAACTTGGAAACGCCTCAAGCGTACAAGTGACTTGGAACGTAGTGAGCACCACTCGCCTGATGAACCAACTCATCACGGTTAACAATTATAACAAAGTCGATATCTTACTTAACATCGATAACTCGGGTTCAATGGCTTACGAGCAAAAGAGCATGGCTCAACGTATGAGCAAGTTCTTGTCGATCTTACGCGGTCTCGATTATCAAATCGCAGTTACTACAACTGACGAAAGAAACGTAGCTCTCGGTGACGGTCAACTCATCCCGATCCACGGAAGCGGCGGCGAATTTATTCTCGATACCTCTACTCCTGAAGATATCGCCCAAGCTCGCCTTGGTATGACTCTTCAACGTCCAGAAACTGGAAGCGGAGCTGAGCAAGGGATTTTCACAAGCAGACGTGTTATTGAGCGAAGCCTCGCCGGCACTTCAACTGCACACACTCGCTTTATTCGTGATGGCGCTCAACTTGCGGTAGTTGTGATCTCAGATGAAGATGAATCTGCAACTGGAACTAAAAACAACCCAGAAAACTTAGCCAAGTTGATTCACGATTCTTACGGCGGTCAAAAGACCTTCACATGGCACTCGATCATCACGAAGCCAGGCGATACAAACTGTAAGAGCACTTACGGCGCAACTTATGGAGCCCGCTACGCACAGTTCTCAACACTCACTGGTGGTATCATCGGTTCTGTGTGCGAAAGCGATTACGCAGCACAAGTTTCAGGTATCGCAACGGGCATCCGAAACATGCTCAAGACTTTAACTCTTGAGTGCCAAGCGATGAGCCAACACCCCATCACGGTCACCAAAGATGGTCAGGCTTTTAACGGCACTTTCGTTGTCGAAGGTATTAACCTTAAGTTCGCAACCGAACTCGCACCCGGCAACTACAGCGTTTCATACCGCTGCTTAAGATAAGCTTTAATAACCAGTACTAAAATCCACTAGCAGCTCTCCCTCGGGAGCTGCTTTTTTTTGGCTACGCGATGGCTCCACATACTCTAGACCTTCGTTAACCCTTACCATTTCAATCGGAACACTCCTGACGCAATAAGTTGCCGCTCCGGATACTTAGCGCGTTAATTCGCCTACAATTCAATCCGTTCGAAAAATAGCAATTATATCGGCTCTCGAGTAAAATGAACGCTGTAGCGCTCTTTCGATATACTCTTGCGCGTAAGGGTTTCGTTAGGCTCAAGTCTTTGAGTAACTGACCCAAAAGGAGAAATCTCAATGAACATCCTATTCAGCCTGATGAGCATTCTCGTGATGTTTGCGGCACCCGCCCAGACCAAAGAAAATACTGCACCAGTTTCCGCAGACCGAGCAGCACCACCAATTGCCACGGCCGAAGCAGCACCCGCCCACGCAAAGGGCAAAGCGGCGACACACCTTGAGACCGCAACACTTGCCGCCGGCTGTTTTTGGGGAGTCGAGGCTTATTACAAAAAACTTCCGGGAGTCGTCGCGACCCAAGTGGGCTATACGGGTGGACACAAAGACAATCCTAAATACTCGGACATGAGCGGTGGAAAATCGGGTCATGCCGAAAGTATTGAAATTAAATTCGATCCTAAAAAAATCAGTTATGAAGATCTACTTGAGCACTTCTATAAGTTTCATGATCCCA
>CAZDFM010000520.1:0-2674 GCA_964504465.1 uncultured Pseudobdellovibrionaceae bacterium
GAAAGCCTTGTGTCTTTTCCGATCAACACCATGGGCTTTCCGCCTTTTGCGTGGTGACCTTTTTGCTGGAGAATATAGCCCATAGCCTGCCCGACTCGTAAGACCAAGTCCGGTGTCATCGGAAACTGGTTGGCGGTTCCGCGAATTCCATCAGTTCCAAAAAGTTTGGTTGTCGGTAAAGTCTTGGCGACAGCGGGTACACTTGGCTTAACCAAGTTTTTCTTTTTGGCTTCGTTTAAGCTTATTTTTGATGTGGACTTCATTCTTCCCTCTTGTTGATCTGCCGGAGAGTAACGCTGACTTCATCCGGTTTGATACTTGTCACTTTAACACCCACTGGAACCACAAACCCATCTCGGGTGAGTCGAATTTTGTGAGTCCCGGCATTGAGCCCCGAAAGATCTAAGGTGTAAAGTTGCTCGGTCTGACCGAAACGTTTTAATGCCATTCGCGGTCCCGCGACATCGACTCGAACTTTATCGAGAGTTTGACCGACTACTTCGAAATTCGCTTCAGTTAAAAACTGAATGGGCATCTCGCTGTTGGCGGTAATATCTTTTCGACTTAATAGAGTAATCCAGAGAACAAGGGCCACGGCCAAAGCTACAGTTTTGTAACTGAAGTCTTGCAGAATATAACGTGAGAAATCGCGACTGAAATTTTTAACTTTGTATTTCATGTTGTCACGACTCTCTCTTGCGGCCGAGGGCGAAGACCAAAGATTTCATAAAGCTCGTGGCGAATCGTGGCATGATCCACATCGGTTTTTAAAACGCCGGCATGTACATAACCCACTGAGCGGTTTTCTTCACTTACGACCAATACAAAAGCATCAGTTTCTTCAGTTAACCCAATCGCGGCACGGTGCCGAGTTCCTAAGTTTTTATCGAGATCCGGGTTTTTACTGAGTGGCAAAAAGCATCCGGCCGAATAGATCTTTCCGGCGCGAATGATCACAGCTCCATCATGAAGAGGTGCTGCTGGATGAAAAATACTTTGAATTAATTCAGAGCTCACCGAAGACATAAGGCGTGTGCCCTCTTCGGTAAAGTACTCAAGGGCAATTTCACGCTCAATCACAATCAAAGCACCATGCCCACGCTGAGCAAGGGCCACGGCACCCTTTGCGATCTCTTCGATGACTTGAGTCTCTTCGACTCTTGAAACACCAGAGAAGAACGGGTTACTTCCGATTTGGGCCAAAGCACGACGAATTTCACCTTGGAATAAAATAACCACGATTAGAAATAAGTTGGCGAAGAATTTTTCGAGTAAAAAGTTAAAAGTAATCAGCTCGAGCCAAATACTAAAAAGATAAGCGATCGAAAGGATCCCCATTCCGGAGAGAATCTGCACCGCACCTGATTTTTTCGTGAGCAACAGAATACGATAGACCACCGACCATACGAGGACAAGATCGAGCAAATCTTGCCACCGCACTTGGCTGCCAATTGCCTTAAGCTCATTTAGAAATTGTATCATCCACGCCCAAAACTAGGTGAGAAGCCGCGGCCTATTTTTTAAATAGGCCTCTTGAGATTATGCGGTCACGGGTCCTGTACGACCAACGCCACTGCCTTTTTCTTCTTTTGCCTGCTTCTTTAATTCTTTTTCGTTTTCAACACTTTCTTGTGCCGAAGCCGCTCGCTCTTTTTCGCGAACTTCGTGGCGTTCACCACGTCGTTTCATGAGGTCTTCCATGGTGGCGCCATTAACCAACATATTGACCTCTTCGCTGTCGATCGTCTCGTACTCAAGGAGTGCAGTTGCCATCGTATGCAATTCTTTGATTTTGTCATTCAAAATCCGAATCGCTTCGTCGTGACCTTCTGTCACTAAACGATATACCTCAGCATCGATCTCCTGGGCTTTGGATTCGGAGTAATCGCGCTGCTGGGTGTTTTGCATGCCTAAGAAAACAGGGCCTTCGCGGCGTTCAAGAGCCAAAGGCCCAAGTTTTTCGCTCATTCCCCACTCACACACCATACGGCGGGCAAGCTCGGTTGCACGTTCGATGTCGTTTCCGGCACCGGTTGTGTAATCTTGAAAGACCACTTCTTCAGCGGCACGGCCTCCAAAAAGGAAGGCAATCATATTGGTCGCTTTGCTTTTTGAAAGGTTCAGTTGATCTTCTTCGGGCAAGGTCTGAGTTACACCAAGTGCCATTCCGCGAGGGATAATAGTCACCTTATGGATAGGATCAAGGCCCGGCATGACTCGGCCCACGATGGCGTGGCCGGCTTCGTGATAAGCGGTGAGCTTTTTATCCTTATCGCTGATCACCATAGATTTTCTTTCGGCACCCATGATGACTTTATCTTTTGCAAGTTCGAAGTCTTCCATCTCAAGCTTATGCTTGTTATTACGAGCGGCTTGAAGTGCCGCTTCGTTGACTAGGTTTTCAAGGTCAGCACCAGAGAAGCCTGGGGTTCCACGGGCAATTTTTTCGATATCAACGTCGGTTGAAAGCGGCGTTTTACGAGCGTGCACACGGATGATCTGCTCGCGACCTTTAAGGTCAGGCTTGTTCACAATCACACGGCGATCGAATCGTCCCGGTCTAAGAAGTGCGGGATCTAATACGTCAGGTCTGTTGGTTGCAGCAATTAGAATTACGCCTTCGTTACTTTCGAAACCATCCATCTCAACGAGTAGCTGGTTGAGCGTTTGTTCG
>CAZDFM010000521.1:0-2665 GCA_964504465.1 uncultured Pseudobdellovibrionaceae bacterium
GCACCACTAAAAAGCCCGAAAACTTAGAGCTTGTTCTGAACCTCTATATTCAAAATCAGTAATTCCTTCCCGGCCCGATAATTCAAAATACTATTTAAAGACACATTTTAAACGCGCACTCAAGTGGGGCAGTTTATAAAATTCTAAACTTTTTTTGAGGCAATGCCCGTTCTATCGAAAGCTAGGACGGGCCGCCCAAGTACTTCAAAATTTCGGCTTCAAGAAATTTAAGCTCAACTTTTAGTTCTTTTGCAAATCCAACCCAATCCAATTCTTTTCGGGCTTCGGCGGCCGCTTCGTGAACTGCCAATTTCTCAGAAAGCTCTTGGTAATAGAAATTCTGAACAGCACCCTTGATACGATGAACTCGTTTACGAATCTCAGGATAGTCCTTGTTTTGAATCGCACTATCTAAGAGGCCTAACTGAAGGTTCCAATCGGCCGCCGCGACTTCAAGGACGCGGCTAAGTAGTTCTTTTGAACCTTGGAGCAAGGACATCACTTTATCAAAGTTGATCTTTGGATTTATATTGAACTCCCATTTCCGGAATCAGATTTTACCATTTGCAGATTATACATGAGCAATGCCAGCCCTCCAGAACTTAACAGCGGCAGTAAAAATCCCCAGTATTCAAATTGTTGAAACAAAAAAGCGCCGATAATGGAGCCCAGTCCAAAAGATAAAATAATTCCAACACGCATCAAATTGGCTCTCGCCTCGCCTTCGATGAGTTTTCCTAAGCGCCGCTGATTGAGCATTCGAGTAAGTCCGATTCCGAGGTCTGTCGTGATGCCAGTTAGATGTGTCGTGCGAATGACGGATTTTGAAACGGTGGTGATCGTTCCGTTTTGAATTCCACAAGCCATACAAAGAACTGCGAGCAACAAATATTCTCGCGAATGGAATCCACTCTCGAAGTTTCCGAAGTAACCGAGAATGCCACCGAGAAATACCACCCCAATCAACAGACTGATGGCGATGAAGGCTAGATAATATCGAGGCCGCTGCGCCAACTTAATTGGGACATCCACTAGAAAACCGCTCGCCATCGAACCAAACAGAAAAAACAAAGGCACTAAAAGCATCCCGAGCGCGGCACCGTAGTCCAACTGACTTATTTCGATACCAAAAAAAGTGCCATAACCTGTGACGTGAGTCACAAAACGGTGGCAAAGCAAAAAACCGCCGACATTTAAGATCCCCGCTTGTATTGCCATAATCATCCAAATGGTGACATTGCTACGGCTGTAAAAAGAGATGGTTTGATTACCGTACAGCACTTTTTGTCCATTGAGTGACCGGCACAAAACGGGCTTCGGCCTCTGCTAACATATGAGTGAATCCTTCAACCCAATGAGAAGAATCGTTTAGGGACGGAACCAATTTGAGGTCCTCTCCACCAAAATGTTTAAAGTCCTCTTTGGCTTGTATTTGGATCTCTTCTAGAGTTTCTAAACAATCGGCTACAAAAGAAGGGCAAGCGACAAGGAGCCGTTTGTGACCGGCCTGAGCTAATTCTTTTAAAACAAAATCGGTATAGGGTTTTATCCAGGGTTTACGTCCTAATCGACTCTGAAAGCTAATTTGGTATTCTTTTGCGTTCAACTGAAGATTTTGCGCTATAGCTTTTGTCGTTTGAAAGCACTGCGCTCGGTAGCATTGGCGATTGAACTCAGTGATCATTTCACAACAATTTGATTTTTTTAAGCAATGCGTACCGCTCCTATCAAGTTCCGTAATGTGGGATTCCGGTAGTCCGTGATAGCTAAAAAGGATTTTATCAGGGCGAAATTCCTCTTTGGCCTGAGCAATTTGTTTTGAGAAAGCTTGGGTTAATCGGGGCTCGTTGTAAAAATCAGGCAAGATGTTGACTCGTTCCAGAGCTTTAAGACTTTTAGCAACCTTGTAGGCAACATCCCAACACGTGCCCGTCGATGATTTGGCATATTGCGGATAAAGCGGAATGATATCAATAGGCTCTGAATGTTCTTTTAAGCTCTGCTCTAAGACCTCTTTCAACCGATTCTTTCCGTAACGCATAGCTAATTTAATGTTCCACTCTGGATTTGCGGCTTTTAATTTGGCAACAAAGGTTTCGGAATTGGTAATAAGGGGTGAACCCTCAGGACCCCAAACTTTGCTATAGGCCTCAGCTGAACGAAATTTTCGTTTTGGCACAATGAGCATGTTCACCAAAGGCCACCGCACGAAAATGGGGCTGTCGATTACAAAAGAGTCCATCAAGAACTCTCTTAAATATCTCCCAACCGCTTCGGGCGTGGGAGAATCGGGTGAGCCTAAGTTAACAAGTATTATGTTTCGTTTCATAAAGTTACAGTCACATTCTCACTTCGAATCTTCTCGGCGAGAAGACGCGAGCGTTCTAAGATTTGGCTAAGTCCAATGCGGCCTAAATAGTTTCCGTGTAAATAGATCCCACTTGGAGCCTCTAGCGTTTCAAGTAAGCGCTCGAGCTCAACGGTATAATGAGGTAGAGCTTTTGGCCATCTCGTGATCTGAAAACTTAACACTTCTGACTGCTCGCCATAGAGTTTCAGTCGATCGCTTGCGATCTGAGTCAAAATTTCTTCATCGGTCGCATTTACTATCGTAGAGTCTTGAGCTCCGCCTAGGATCCAAGTTTCGCTGTGTTCTGCTGATCTG
>CAZDFM010000522.1:0-2663 GCA_964504465.1 uncultured Pseudobdellovibrionaceae bacterium
ACGACTATGAATTGCCCGCGTTTGTCCCGCATCGTTTTGCAGGGGAAAGTGTTGTGGACTGCAAGCCGCTCGGCGGTCCTATAGTTGACTTCGGAATCATTTATAAGCGGGACAAAATCAAAGCCGATATGATGGTGCATTCTTTTTGGAATCGTCACCGGGTAAATTTAGGTGCAGCGACTCACTTTTTTTACTGCGCCGAAGGCCAAGTACTAGTTGAAGAAAAACCATTTCAAATAGGGGATACCTTGGTGATCGAGGGGCCCGGCGAGATCTGGTTTGAATGTGCCGAACCCTCATTTTGTTTACAAGTTGTAGTTCGGTCTTAGGCCGTAAGTTTGCACTTTAGAACCTCTGTGTTAAATCTCACTTTTTACTCTTATTTAATTGCACAGCTAGGCGCTTTTGCTGCCTCTCCGCTGTCTAGGATTTCGACAGTGAGCGCGCGTGGGCTGTCGCTCGCGCTGCTTTGTTTTTTAGCACTCTACTTTCCATTAACGGCCTTCAGTCTGCCTAATGGTTCCGATGGACCTGGAAGCGAACAGTGGAACGACCGCACTTATTACGAGATTCTTGAGCTTGACGAAGAAGCGGACCTTGCCGCTATCAAGTCCTCATTTCGTAGGCTTGCGATGATTTATCACCCCGATCATAATCCTGGGAACCTTGTAGCCGAAGATCAGTTTAAAGCGATTGCCGAAGCTTACTCGGTTTTAAGTGACGAGGTTCAACGGGCAGCCTACGACTTAAAACTTGCGCCTAAAAATCCGGTTCATCACCCACGGAGTGCGACTTCGACGCCGCGGCATCACCAGCGGGCACAAACATATAAACCGACTCCAGAAGAAATCGCGGCTCACGAGCTGGATGAACTTTTTGTGAGCCGACTAAATGAAATACTGAACAAAGCTGGAGATCAAAAACCTAACTCCGTTTTGGTTGAGGAACTGGGCCGTCAAATATGGCATTTCTATGGTCATCATAAAAGCGTCCAACTTAAGGCGTTAGTAATTCATCATCTATTAGAAGATCCGGTTGGAAGTTTTCTCATGCGAGGGGCAATTCGTTACTGGCAACTTCACCAAAGTGGAGATGCCGAAAAAAATATTCAATCGCTTCGTACGCTTTTGCAACTGGCTTATTTTAATTTAGAAAAGTGGGCCCACACTTCAGGTGTGGCATATTCGAAAGATCAAATGCAGATCACAAAAGAAAAAGAACTTTATATAGAGCGCTTACTTGCAGAAATTCAAGAACTCGAAGCGATTACAAAACCTCAAGAGAGTATTCTTTCTCGTAGCATTGAAGCTTGTAAAGCCTACTTAAGAAAAATAAAATAAAATTTATGACGCGGCAAAAAAGCAGAGTCGTAACTTTTTAAGTCAAAAAGTTTTTCTCCTCATTTAGCACTAGCGGCGAAGTTTCAAATTCTATCTTTACATCCTGAAAACCGTGGTGAATCATCTTGGCTGAGAAGAAATATGAATGAGCCATGGCGACAAAGACCTTGTTAAGAAATGAGCACAATTTTTTTCTCTCGTGCAGTCGCCAGTTTCCTTTGCTCTAATTTTTTTGGTTTAAAAACGGTTTTTAAAAGAGGCCTCTTTACTTACTCAGGATGTGTGAGTGATGTGGAACTATGACAACAACACAACTATTTCCAATTTTGGAAGGGGATATATAATGACAACATTTTTAAAGAAACAAGCCCGTTACCTCGGTATGGGTCTATTACTCGCCTCAACGCTTTCGCTTACTGCTTGCGAAATGCCTGCATTCGTTTCTGATGTACAAGTAAAGAGTTTTGAAGAAACTGGCCACGTATTTGGCGAAGTTTCGACTACAGTTAATTTTCAAGGTATGGTTTTACCTCAGCTAGATTTCCCGATTAAAAATCCAAGTGATCAGACTTCTGTAATTGGTGCATTTAAATCAGTGCAAACTCCTGGTAACCCTTCAGTGTCGATTGTGACAATTACTTTAGATCTTACTAAAGTTGCGGCAATTTCAACTTCAGGCCCAGCACTTCTTCCTAACGGAGCGATTGTTCCTGTTACTGGTTATGCTCCAGAAGACGTTTTGGAATTCGACTCTGTTGCAAACGTAAAAGTTTACTTCTCACTTGATACTGCTAATCGCCAAGCGAT
The DNA here is from genome assembly GCA_964504465.1 of uncultured Pseudobdellovibrionaceae bacterium. Classification (GTDB taxonomy): domain Bacteria; phylum Bdellovibrionota; class Bdellovibrionia; order Bdellovibrionales; family UBA1609; genus CAZDFM01. Next base: position 2,148 of record CAZDFM010000522.1, read on the forward strand.
GATTGGTGCGGCTATCCCTGTTGAGCAATTGGACTGGGTTGGAAGCAGCATGGGCGAAGCAAACCTTTTCCATGGCTTTAACTTTTCAAACGTAACGGGTGTTGCGGGCGCATTTACAAGTGCAGTCAACGGTCAGAGTGGTTTGGGCCTCTTCATCGACATCAGCACTTTAATGGGTAGCGCACAAGTTCAACAAGCTTTGGCGAACAACGCTCTTGAGCAAAACAGAACTGGCCGCCGCGCAGCTAGCGAGCTTGGTGCCGCTCCAAATTCACTTACAGACTCAGCTCGTTCAACTATCGAAAACGAGTTGATCCAACTTAGCAACGACGGCGTTCAACTTAGCGTAAGATAATAAGACCACCTTCAATTATAGCTAAAAAACGTGAGCCCACTGGCTCACGTTTTTTTTTGCTGAGAGCCCTTTTTTGTCACCTTTCTGGTTCAGGTAGTCCCCAGGGCGCGCTTAATTGGTCCGCATCGGCCCACAAGATGCAATTACCCTTTTGAACGTAT
>CAZDFM010000523.1:0-2651 GCA_964504465.1 uncultured Pseudobdellovibrionaceae bacterium
ATTTTCGAAATGATTTGGCGGCTTGGCTTGAGGCCCAAATCCCGCCTCAAGAAAAACTCGTGCTCGTAGGCTCTTCTGCCGGCTATAACTTGGCAGATAGTTTTTTATTTGAGTTTCAAAATATTACGTCGATCGAAATTGACCCTTTGAGCCCGTGGTTTTGGTCCCTCAACCACCGACTCCCCGTTCAGGAATGGTCGGGGCAAAATTATTTCGGTAGTTCTAGAAAAATAGACATTCGAGCATTTCAAAACATCAAGGCCGCACACCCTGAAGGGCAACTCTTGTTTTGTAATCTCTTAGGACAACTCGCGTTTTTATATGACATGGATTCTAAAACTGCAGCCAAATTAAAAAACGAACTCTTAGCGCTCAAAAAACCTTGGGCAAGCTTTCATGATGTATTCTCTCTGCATGGCTCGCCTCGAGAGCTCGACCGTTTTGCTGCGACCTTTGAGGCCCCTCATGACCGCGACGATCTAGTTAAAAAACTCGTTAACTGGCAGCTCAAACTCGAAGTCAAAGATCACTGGACAATGGACATCATCCCCGAATCCAAAACTGCAAAGTATTTTCTTTGGCGTCTCACCAAAAATTCAATTCATATTGTGGAAGCTATTTCGAAAGTTTGATGGAATTTAGGCCGCAAGCCACTCTTCGAGTTGCTGTTCAGCACTTTCATCTTTAAGAGGTAAAATTTGAAGCCTTCGGCGATCGTGAGGCGCTTGGTTTTCAACTAAGAAACACGTAATTTCAATCGCCTTTTTGTTTGAAGGACGAATCAAAAACACCTGGCAGTAGCCAACAACCCAGTCAGGAAGTACGTCTTCGATTAAGATTCCGCCGACCGAAACGTCAATGGTGTGGCTGGTAAATTTATTGCTTGATTGAACAATCTGAACTTTAAAACGTTTTTTGAGCCGCTTATGTAAGCGGTTCTGAAATTCGTGCCCGAGCGTTTCGAGATCTTTGGTAGCAGTCTGATAATCAACTGTACTTTGAGTCCATTCGTCGGTTTCACTGCTGAAGATATCGCGAACCTGTTTTTCAACATCGTCCATTTGAATTTCATAGGCCGGCGGGTTTTGCTTCATTTCGCGATGAATCGGTTCGAGTAACTCTCGCACTTGTACGAGCGGTTTCCATTTTGTCCAACCTTCACGCCAAACAAGCCAGTCGACTCGAGTGTCTGCAAGCGCACTCACCGCTGCACGCGTTTCGCTAAAGGTAAGCCCGTTTAAGCTCTGTCCCGTGACAGAGCTTAGAAGGCACCATAGCGCTGAAGTTTTAGAAGGCTTTTCCATATTCTTTCTAGAAGCAACTCTTCATCATATAAGCTGTTTTACCACTGTCGAGATTTACACGAGCCCAAGATTGGTTGTAACCCGCAGCTGACACAGTTTGTCCTTTTGCTCCGCTCCACAAAGGCGCACCTGAGGCTTGCGGATTCTGATACGCTTTACAGCTATTCTTCAACGGCAATCGCTTTCCAGAACTTGCGCTTGCCGGAGCACGCGCGCCGCTAGTGCGAGTATTTAGCTCACGCATATAAGCTTGTTGTGCAGTCTCTGCTTTTTGTCTTTGTGTCTCTAAGCTCTGATTTGCACGCTTAAGCCGGGCTTCTGCAGCGATATTTTCTTTCTTAGCTTTTTGAAAGTTTTGATTCGCTAATGCCATACGGTCTTTAACATCTAAAATGCTCTGCTCAGTTCTGCGAGCTTCTTCAATTGTGTTATTGAGTTTTTGGTTTTGCTCTTGCAAGAATTTTTCTTTAGCTTCGAGCTTCATGCGGTAGCCATTGAGCTCTTCTTGTTTTTTATTCATCTTATCAACAGCCGTTTCGTACTGAACTTCTGCTTTTTTCGTTTTTGCCTCGGCCTCAGCTAAACGTTTATTGATTCTTTGAATTTCAGCATCGTTGGCAGCAATCTGCTGCTTAGCTTCGATTTCTTTGGCCTTTGCTTTTGTAATCGCGTTTGTGGCCTTTTGCTCCGCCTCTTCGAGTTCTTTCCTTTTTTGAATCGCACGAGCCTGTGAATCTCTGGCTTCAAGTTGTGCAGCCTCAGAATCTTGAAAGGCATCTTCCATTTCGATTTCGACATCGAGCACTTCTTCTGTGGTTGCAGAAAAAGAAAATAGGGCGAGGCAAACAAGTTGAATGAAAACTAGGGTGACCTTCATTTCGTGTCTCCTGATAAAGTAGATAGCTTCTTATCGGTAGAATCGGCCCATTCCTTATGCCCGGCCTTTAAAATCGGGTGGGGTTTCCACGGTTTAGGGCGAGTTTTTCAAGTCGAGGGGTCCGTGAAAAGGATTCAAGTTCAGCCCCAAAACTGAACCGACTCGCACAAGCTTGCACTGAAAACTAAAAAGCTATTTATTTAAGCTATTTAGCTTGTGACTCACTTAGCTACAGCTTAGTTATTGAGCAATTTCGCTCGCGATGAGCTTGTTCGAATTTCTATAAGCATTTTTTTGAGCTCCTCAAATCAAATTAAATGCATCTCACTGGCCAAAAGTTTGGCACCCCTCTTGCTCAATACGAACAACATATATCCCCCTTAGCGGCCTGGTCCCCCCTCCTTACCCTCCAGGTCGCTTTTTTTTTGCCTTCAGTTCAATCCGCAAAATTCGAAATTAGAAAAGACTTT
>CAZDFM010000524.1:0-2648 GCA_964504465.1 uncultured Pseudobdellovibrionaceae bacterium
CGAGTACGAGATTTATAGCGATGAAGCTGTTTCGGGCGGTAAGGTATCCCGCCCAGGTCTAAACGATCTAATGGCAGAGCGAAGAAAATTTCAGCAGTAGTCGTTTATAGTTTTAGTCGCTTTGCGCGGTCCACACGTCATTTACTCGAGGCACTAGAAGAATTTCGTCTTGACGATGTTTCATTTACCAGCTTATCGGAAAAACTTGATACATCTTCGCCTACTGGTAGGGCAGTGTTCACAATCATTGCAGCAATCGCGCAACTAGAGCGTGAGATGATCGCTGAAAAAGTGCGTAACGGTCTAATCAATGCACGAGCAAAGGGCAAGCGCTTGGGACGTCCAACGTCTGTGGACCGAACAATAGTGAAGGCGTTAGTAAAACAGAAGTTGAGCTACCGAGAGATAGCGAAGCTTACTGGTGCATCACATTGGATAATTCGCGAAGTCATCAAGGAAGTGATGCGCTCGGAAACCAACTCTACCGTCCAAAATGTGGCGGTAGGTAAACAAATGTTTCCGTCCACAACTCTATCTAAACTAATAAAGAAAATAGTTAGGAGAAATCATTTACGAAATCAACTTTTCCTACTCTTTCACTGACATTAGAACCTGTGATTTTGTTAGATTCTGAACCTTCCAGTAGATTTCTTTTTCTCAATGTCACTAGCGAACACTTCCAAATCGTCTAAATATTTTTTTAGGTTGGAAAACTCAATAAGAGTAACGGGATACCCTTCGCGTGTCGATTGAATTGCCCGCTCGTGAAACTTGTAGTTAGTTGCCGCTGCCAATGAGACAGCCTTGCCTAAACGTGATTCATAGTGTGATTTAGCGCCTCTTACTTCGTCGATTGCGACAGTACCAACCAAGGACTGTCCTTGACGATGTTTCACCTGGATCAAGATCACCTCATCGCCCTTGATAGCTAAAACATCTGCTCCGCGGTCCCCAGCTTGACCGCACCAATGTGCTGTATAGCCGAGTTTGTCATAAATGCATGCAATAAGGCACTCAAAGCTATAGGGATCCAAAATATGCAAATGATCGGCGTCTATTCGCGGGTTACTGTGGCTTGCCGAATAACTTGTATCAATTAGATCAGCTTCTGAAAGGTTATGGTCAGAAGCGCAGATCGTAAAGTCGTCCATCAACTCTCTCTTTGAGGAGAGGATATTCGCTAAGCGTTCTTCGGCGGAAATAAGATTTCGATTTTTTAGACTGGTAGTAGGGTAGTACACGTGTACCGGACGTGTCTGACCTTTTCGATAGACTCTGTCGGTAGCTTGCCTTTCAAGTGCAGGATTCCATTCTCGGGTGTAGTGAATGACATTGTTTGCTTCAACAATATTCAAGCCTGCACCTCCAGCCTTCGGCGAAATTATCAGGACCTGAAAGCCTTCGCTTTCTTTAAAAGTTCTGAGCATTGCTGCACGTTGTGTAGGATTTGCATCTCCATTATAAACTTCGACTTCGATGTGTTGCCCTACGACAGCCTTGTACCATTCAAATATAAACCACGCTAAGCCATTCTGAATTTGGATTACATTCGCGAAGATAATAACTTTCTTTCCATCAGCTTCACTTCGGCTCCTAATTGAATCAAGGATATCTATAGTTACTTTTAGCTTTGGAGATAACTCAAAAAGCTTATCTTTGTTCTTCCATCTTAAAGGTTCGTCAGTAGGGATCCATGGCGCAGCACAAGCTTCGATCATACTTCGGATTACAGGTAAACGGTGGCCCGCCTTTGCACTCTTGAAATATGCGACCTGAGTTTCGTATACCGAATACTGACTGTCTGGCATATCTACTTCGTGTTCGTTATATAGTTGCCCGTCAGCGCCCTCTATCTGGTCATAATGGTAAATCGGTTTTAAGGCTTGTGAATCTTTAAATACTTCTTTTTTGGTTCTTCTAAGCCATACAGGCTTGAGCGCTTCTTCAAGACGTTCCTTTAGAATTTTTCTTTCTGCGGAGTCTGTAGCAGCTCGTTTCACTGGGTTCACAAATGTTTCGCGAAATTCTTCGGGCGTGCCTAAGTGCCCGGGGAGCGCAAAGTCCATAATGCTCCACAGATCCATGAGACTATTTTCGATTGGTGTTCCAGTCATAGCGATACACATATCCGCCTTTAATGCCTTTGCGGCGTTAGACTGTAGTACGCCAGTATTTTTAATTTTTTGCGCTTCATCTAAGATTACTGCCGCAAATTCGATCGTGCCCATTGCGAGACTGTTTAGTCTTAGAGATTCGTAGGACGTTACGATTACTTTGCCTTTTGCCCATTCATTTATGCTTTGTAGTTGCTTCTTTAAATTGTCTGAAATTTCGCAATCAGAAAGCTTTTTATTTTCACGAGTTAACTCGTCATTTACTCGGTGTGCCTCTGTAAGAAGTAGTTGACGATCGATTTTAATGGGACAATTAGAGAATTTTAGAATTGGCCCTAGCCCGTCGCCTGCAAGCCCACTAACAGAGCCATATTCAAAAAACTTTTGGAAACCATCTTCGAGCCAAGAGCTTTGGATCAAGCTAACCGGTGCAACTATAAGTATAGATTTCTGCCGCTGCTCAGGGATCGCTCTTAGACTGGCGACAAATGACAGCAACTGGATTGTTTTACCTACACCCATATCGTCGGCTAA
>CAZDFM010000525.1:0-2648 GCA_964504465.1 uncultured Pseudobdellovibrionaceae bacterium
GTCGGGACCGAAAACTTTAATGGCGATTTGGGCTCTGACACCAGAAAGCAGATGATCAAGTCGGTGACTAATGGGTTGCCCTAGGTTTACGTAGACATCACCGACCCTTTCAACGTTTTCGCGAAGTTCTTTTAAAACAAGATCTCGAGGTCGCCCTTCGGCTTTAAAGTCCACGTCGATCTCATGCCAGTGAACCCCTTCGGCATGTTCATCCATTTCGGCGCGCCCGGTTCGTCGCACTGTGGATTTGACCTCAGGAATCGATAAAATAGCTTCTTCAATCTTCATTCCCAATGCGTCTGAGGCCGGAAGAGAAATTCCTGGAGCGCCGGCGACTCCAACTGTGGCGGTGCCTTCATTAAAGTCAGGTAAAAAATTTCTTCCCATAAGCGGAAGCAAAGCCAGAGCTAAAATCAAAAGGATCGCACAGCCCCCTAAAATCGTGAGAGGCCTTGGGAGAGTGAAGTGAAGGACACGGGTCGCCGCTTGTTTTAAATACCGCACGAGCCAGCCTTCGCGTTCTTTGTGAACCGCTTTTGAACTTGGCAAGAGATAGGCGCACAATACGGGTGTTACAGTGAGCGAAATAAATAATGAGGCTAATATCGAAATAATATAAGCAACTCCAAGGGGGACAAAAAGGCGGCCTTCGATTCCTCCCAATGCAAAGAGGGGTAAAAATACTAGCACTACAATTATGGTCGACAGTACAATCGAGTTTCTAACTTCGCTAGAGGCTTCATAGATAACTCGTAAGTAGGATTTTGGCGAACCTGCAGCAGTGTTCTCCTTAAGGCGTCGAAAAACGTTTTCTACATCGACAATCGCGTCATCTACGAGTTCTCCAATCGCAATTGCGAGTCCCCCAAGCGTCATAGTGTTGATCGTGAGGCCCATCAGTTTAAAAACGATAGCCGTCACTAAAAGACTTAGCGGGATTGCTACTAAAGTAATGCCGGTCGTTCTTAAATTCATTAAGAACAAAAACAAAATCACGGCTACCATTAAGATCCCGTCTCTTAATGCTTCTTCGACATTTCCAATAGCGGATTCAATAAAATGGGACTGTTTAAAAAGGTCAGTCTCAAGCTTTACACCTTCGGGAAGGCTTTTGTTGAGTTCTGTTAATTCACGTTCAATGGCCCGTGTAAGTTCGATCGTACTTGCCGAGGGCTGTTTTTGGATGGTCAATATGACGGCGTGTTTTGCATTGATGCTACCTTCACCGCGTTTAATTTTTGGTCCCACTTTAACTTGCGCCACATCTTTGACCAATACAGGGCGGCCAAAATGTAGTGCAATAAAGGAGTTTTCAATTTCCTCAATACTTGAGACTCGGCCTAAAGGGCGAATCAAAAACTCTTTGTCGTCGAGATTAATAAAGCCGCCAGTTGTGTTCTCACTAATCTGCCCAAGCGCATCTTTAAGATCTTCGAGTGAAAGGCCTTTGCTCTGTAGCTTTTCGCTTGAGATGAGGATTTGATATTGTTTGACCTCTCCACCCATGACAACCACCTGGCTAATTCCAGGAACTGTCATCAAGCGTGGACGTATAGTCCAGTCGGCAAGTGACCTAAGATCCATTGGCGAAACAGTGTTACTGGAGCTCGTGACCCCTACGAACTGAATCTCACCCATAATAGAAGTGACTGGCCCCATCGTTGGTTTGATATCAGGTGGAAGTTGGCCTTGAAGGAGCTGCAGCCGTTCGGCGATGAGCTGACGGTTTTGAAAAATGTCGGTGTCCCAATCAAATTCGACATAAATTATGGAGATGCCGATTCCACTACTAGATCGAACTCTTAAGACCCCAGGCGTTCCGTTTAGGACGGCTTCGACGGGAAGGGTGACGAGAGTTTCAACTTCTTCTGGAGCTAAACCATGAGCCTCAGTCAAGACCGTGACCGTGGGTCGATTTAAATTCGGAAATACATCCACCGGGAGCTTTGGTAACAACCACGCTCCGTAGATAGAAACTCCCGCAGTCATTAAAAGGACCAATAGACGATGTTGTAACGAAAGTCGGATCAATGCATTGAGCATGATTGTCTCCCACAGAGTACTCCTCGAAATCGAAATGTATTCGATATCCGACGAAGCAGCTCAAACTTAAGCGTTCAGTTAAAGTTATTTAAATAAAAGTGGCAGCGTTCTCTAAAAAATTGGAGGGCGAAAAATAGAAGAAAGATTCGGATCGCCCGGAGGGTGATCTTCATTTGGAGCAGGGTAGGATTTAAAGTTGACGACAAAATATTCTATAGGAGTTTGTGTTGTAAGAATGATCGACGGGGAGTTAAGAATCACAATCTCGTGCGTGTGGGGATGACAAGGGCCAGCGTCACATAGAGCGCCTGAGCTTTGAGAAACCTGTTCATGCTGATGATGCGGTTGATGGGACGCACTATGCTCATGATCTTGAACGGCCTGCTCGTGGTGATGTGCGTTTCCATCATGGTGTTGGCGTTCATGGTCGCTGGACTCAGGTTCATGCTGATGCTGATTAGAGTGTGAATGGGTTACTTTTATTGTGCGAACTGTACTGAGAGATTCGGCAAATGCCGAAGCCGAAAAGCTTGGGATACAGAATAAAAAAGCTGTAGCTAAAGTTAAGATCCGCACTAGAAGATCTAAATGGATATTCATTGAGT
>CAZDFM010000526.1:0-2640 GCA_964504465.1 uncultured Pseudobdellovibrionaceae bacterium
GCCTGCCACCAAGGGCCTCAATTTCAAGGCCGGTGTCGTCGGCAAAGCAGTTACGTTGAAGCTTACTATGGACCGTTCTGGCTTTTAAACCAGCATTGCCGAGGAGGGTCTCTTCGGTTTCATCCACCTCAGAGGTCCAACCGAGAGAAGCTAAAGAAACAAGGGAGAAGGCTTCTCCAAAGGAGGCCCGAGCTTCTTTAAGTTTATGCTGATTGTGGGTGGCAAAGACGAGTTCCATGTAGGAATTCCGTACCCTAAGGCACTAAAGGCGACAAGTTCTTCTGAAGATTGCAGAGCGCTTATGGATAGTTTATAAAATTACAACTATGGGAAATTCGAACACAAAACCTGAAAGCCTAGCTCGACTTCGAGAGCGCATTGACGCCCTCGATGAAGAGATTATGGGGCTCGTGTTTAAACGTATCGAATTGTCTAACTTTATCATGAGCACGAAGCCACCCACCGAAGTCGTCGACCAAGGGCGCGAACAGGCTATCGTGGGTCATTATTCTCAAAAGCTCTTAAGCGTGTCGAGCGAGGCGAAATTAAAGCGATTGGTCTTGGCCATTATTGCGACTTCTCAAGAGTATCCTGAAAAATAAAGGTCCGTTCAGGCTCTATTTTATGGGTACGCTCGTTAGAACTCAGTAGAGTTCACGAAGCAGTCAGCTCTCGAAACGCTCGCAATACCTAGTGAAGTGAGAATATCTCCGTAGGCAATTCCATTGGTAGTCATGATCGCGCGTCTGCTAAAAAGGACTACAAATTCTTCGTCCGTAGACCTTGTTAGATTCACCACTATTTTGCTCTCAAGTACTTTAAACTGCTCGGGTGCACCCTTGATAACTAGATCTAAAAATGCTTCGACATTTTCTTTAGCTATCGCTTCAGTGCATTTAGAGTCTGCTTGTGCGGCAGAAGATACAAAACATAAAACCATAACTAAAATGAACTTCTTCATACTTTCCTACCTTTAAATTTTATTTAATGACGAGGGAACTGGGTGCAAGTCCTAGACCGGAATAATATGCAGTTAATTGTATTAGAGCCTTTGCCAAGCCCATTTTGAGCTTAGAAGCATATCTTTAAAACTCAATTTGCGCTCGCTGAACGGCCGGATCGATCTTTACAGCTTACAAACTCGGGGTACGCTTCAATTAAGCGATCCATTGGGAGATCTGGGCAGTACCCTGAAAAATAAACTTCCGCTTGGTGGTTGCCGCCTCGAGCATTGGTCTCAAATTTTGCCTCCGACCATGTCATTATCCTAAGCGACAATCTCCACACGGTCCAAACCAAAGGTTTTTTATTCTTCAAGCCAACACTTATGAAGTGGCTTCTGGACTACGGCTCATTGCAGCAGCCTTAGTGAATGCAAATTTACAGGATTCACTTTCGACGTCGAAAGCAAAAGATCACTTCCGCATCGGAAGTAGCACATTTTAGTTCCGATTCGGAACTAAAAAAAACGCGCCGGTTCTCAGCGCGTTTTTTTGCAGTTTCAGATCTTCAAAGGTGTGGTTTATTTTGAATCCTCAACGCGGATCAACTTTTTAAGTTCAGTGACAGTTTTGAAGCGTGGAGCTGGTGGCTGATCCGGGCTGTAACCTTTCATCTGCTCAGGATTTGAATTTTTGAATTCTATTCCGTTGGGTTTCACTTTGCCGCTGTCATCAAATTGCACGCCATAACTTACTTGGTTGATAGATTCATCTTCGGTGCGCTCACTTTTTTGAAAACTTTGAATCTTTAGGCGACCAGCCTCATCAAAGCAGTAATATTCGTATGTACCAAAATCTTTTCCCTCGACGTTATTGTCGTATCTAGCCCAGCGAATATTTTCCCCTAACGAAACAACATCCAATTTGGAAATACCTGAAGAAGAAGAATTAAAGTATTCATTTTCACCCTTCTCATCGATCTGACCGCCATATGTTTGATATACGAATTCGTTAGCCGTCGAGCTTTCGATCTTACATGCTTGAGTAGCTTCTTGTATTGCTGCCTGCTTAAGTCTTTCAAGGCGTTCACTCTCTCTATCTTTTAGATAGTCTGCTGGGGCGGACGTGGGAGGCGCCGACGGTTCAGGGATCTCAGCTTTTTCACTGTTCCACCAAAACCCCAGTCCTAGTCCGATTAGCACAATCGTTACACCGATGATGAGTACTCGCGTCCTCATATTTGCTCCGAAGTCTTTAATTAAATTCTAGTAAAATCGAATGGATTCAAAAGTTGAAACTGTATTTACTTTTCTATTTCCTAGGATGCTTTCAGTTCTAATCTGAATTCTAGTGTTACTTATTTGATAGAGCTTCACAGTTTCGATGGGAAAAATATCTTTGAGATTGTGGATCGGGCCTGAAATGCTCCGCGCTGAATGACTCGTATTTTGCCAAAATCCTGGATCTTTAGTCGGAACACCATTTACCGAGACACTGCCGATTCGGTCTCGACGTGAATCGTATTGAAACCCAGTTCCTCTTGGCTCAAAGCTTACCGACCCATCACTAGAAACGTTTATATCCGATAGTCCGTTGATGGAAACGTCTACTGAATAATGACCCGCAGGAAAACCGCCTCCACATTCATAGTTACGCTCCAGCTGAAATCCTCCAAGAGGATTTTCTACCATTTCGTCAA
>CAZDFM010000527.1:0-2634 GCA_964504465.1 uncultured Pseudobdellovibrionaceae bacterium
CTCAACATAGAGATCATGCATAGGTTTTACTTGCGCGTAGAATTGATGATAAACGCCCTCAGGAGTGCGGCCTCGCTCTTTGACATCACGTTGAAGTCGACGCTTAAAACGAAGTTCTTCTTGGGTGTCGATGAAGAACACAAAATCAAAAATCTCACGAAGCTCGGGCTGGCTTAAAATTAAAATTCCATCCACAAGTAGAATGGGCCGCGCTACTGCAGGCTGAGTTGAAGGAATGCGTTGGTGGGTTTTAAAATCATAGCGAGGGATTTCGACATTCTGGCCGGCTTTAAGTTTTCTTAAGTGTTTTGCCATCAACGAAAATTCAATAGAACTTGGATGATCAAAGTTCACACTTCCGCCGTCGAAATCAAACTTTGAAGACAGATCATAATAGTAAAAATCTTGAGCCACGATGCTTGCCATATGTTCGCCGAGATTGGCTTGAAGCATTCGCGCAAAAGTTGTTTTGCCCGAACCGCTCCCGCCGGCAATTGCAATGACCATCACTTGATTGAGAGATTCATTGGAACTGTGATCTAAGACTTGAGTGGAACTCATCTTTGCTCACCTGCGCTTAATGCGCCACGTAATACTCTCTGCCCTTACTTCAGAATGGGCAGTATTTTAGGCGTAGCAATTTTGAAAGTCTTACGCAAGAGCAAAGTCCTGAGCACCCGTTATCCTGAATTCCAGGTCGGGATTTTCTTTTTTAAGCCAGTTCAGATCCCATTCTCTTTCTAAAAGAACCACGGGCTGATCATAGGCATCAATATAGGCACGGTTTGAACCTTTGATAGCTCCGGTAAAGATTTTGCCCGTTTCTTTAGAAACAGGCCATCTTGCGACCTCTAAAGTGAGCCTCTCAAGTTTTGCATCAAGTTTGTACTCGTCGTTGAGTCTAAACATAAGAACGTCGAACTGAAGTTCACCCACCACACCAATCACAGGATCTTGTTTGCCAAAGAAGGGATCGTAAAATAACTGAATCGCGCCTTCTTCAGAAAGTTGCGACACCGCTTTTTGAAGCTGCTTTCGCTTTAATGGATCTTTGATATTAACCTTCGCAAACTTCTCAGGAGAAAAGCGCGGAATACCATCGAAGTTTATAATTTTACCCGAGGTGATGGTGTCGCCGATTTGAAAGTGTCCTGTATCAATCAAACCTACGATGTCTCCAGGGTAAGCTTCTTCGACAGTTTCACGCTCTTGCGCCAAAAATTGATTGGCGTAAGAAAGTCTGAGTTCTCGATCAAGGCGCATGTGGCGCACTTTCATTCCGCGCTCAAATTTACCAGAACAAATTCTAACGAAGGCCACACGATCACGATGTTTACGGTCCATGTTGGCTTGGATCTTAAAAATGAATCCGCTGAAGTCTTTTTGCAGAGGAGAGATTTCGCCTTCTCGTGCTTCACGAGGAGGAGGAGAAGGTGCGTACTCACTGAAGAGTTGCAAAAATAAATCGACTCCCCAGTTGTACTTCGCACTTCCAAAGGTCATCGGCGATACATTGCCTTTTAAAAATTCCTCATGATCAAACGGCCCAAGGGCCACTTCAAGGAGTTCAATTTCTTCATAGAAAGTTGAAAGAACATAAGGATCAGTGATGCGGGCTTTTAATTTTTCGTCTTGCCAGCCGCTGACTTCCATAACCTCGGGTTCTTCTTCACCTCGCTTAAAGAAGTACACTTTATTTTGCAGCCGATGATAAAGCCCCATGAACCTGTCACCCATACCGATGGGCCAGGTCACAGGAAAGCATTTAAAACCTAAAGTGTTTTCGACGTCATCGATTAAAGCGAGCGCGGCTTTTCCCTCACGGTCCATCTTATTGGCAAAAGTAAAAATCGGAATTTTTCTAAGCCTGCAAACCTCATAAAGTTTTTGCGTTTGAGTCTCAACCCCTTTGGCGGCGTCGATGAGCATGGCGGCCGAGTCGGCGGCAACTAAGGTGCGGTAAGTATCTTCACCGAAATCTTTGTGCCCCGGAGTATCCAAAAGGTTAATAATGAGTTTATTAAATTCAAATTGCATCACCGAGGACGTGATCGACACTCCTCTTTCTTTTTCCAGAGTCATCCAATCCGAGGTCGCGGCCTTAGTGCCCGATTTGCCTTTGACCTGCCCGGCTTCGCGAATCACGCCCCCATTCCAGAGAATTTGCTCGGTGATGGTGGTTTTACCCGCATCTGGGTGAGAGATGATGGCAAACGTCCTTCGACGTTCGACTTCTTGCTGAAAACTTAAGGCCAAGGTCTGTACTCCGTGCTGAGATGGACCGCTCACATCAATATGCTGGAAATCATTCTGAAAAGAGCGTATTACTAAGCGGCTATGGCCGATAAATCTAACAAATATGCCGAAAATGTAAAGGGCAAGTATTACGTAGACCGCGAATGCATCGCTTGCGATGCCTGCGCGCTTGCGGCTCCTGATCATTTTATCATTCACGAAGATGACGGGCACGCCTTTGTCACTAAGCAGCCGTCAAACGAAGCCGAAGAATCCGTTTGCCAAGAGGCTATGGAAGCCTGCCCTGTAGAGGCGATCGGTGCCGACGGCAGTCTCGACGATCCGGAATAGTTCTTTATGCTGTTAAACTCTACACACGCCAAGCCCAATTTCGGCAAT
>CAZDFM010000528.1:0-2628 GCA_964504465.1 uncultured Pseudobdellovibrionaceae bacterium
ATAGCAGTAAAAGCTGGAACACCTTCTAAGGTATTTGTGATTTGCATTCCGCTAGCTTGTTTATTGATAAGATCGCGCAGAGTTTGAGAGGCCGGCTTACCTATGTATTTCTCGGGCTCTCGCGAACGTCCCGCAAGTGTGCCTTCGGGATCAACGAGCGCGCGTACCCATTCGCCTGGCGCCGCAGAAAACCTGTCGATGATCTCTTGGGAGGGATTAAGTCCCTTAACAGCAGAAAGGATATAAATAATTTCGCCTTCCGGGTTTCGAACCGGAACCCGAATGGCATAGCCTAACTCACTATCCGAGCCACCTGGGGCTTTGGATTGAATTGTACCCACAGTGGGCTTGCCAGTTTCAAGAATTGACTGGAAGCTCTTAGGATCAACGACTTCTCCAAGTTCTGTTCCATATGCATGTCGAGCATTAACGAGGCGATTTCCATTGCGATCAATCAAAACAATCGCGCGCCATTTTGATTGGGATTTAAGAACACGTTTGAGAACCGCATGATAGGCTTCGAGGTTTCCTTTAAGTAAATTTTCTGACTGACTCAGCGCCTGGAGCGTTTGAATACTGGAGCGAACATCTTCATCAAAAGCGTTCGCAAGTTCTTCCGAGAGCTTTACAAGATTCGCTTCAGCTTGTTTTAGCGTCGAATCGAACAACCGATGAATCATAAAGACCGAAAAAAGCACAACCGGTAACACCGCAATGATCACGATCACCGTAAGATACAGGTTCAGCGACAAGGGTCTGAAGTTTCGGCGCAAGTTGAGCATGAAAAAGAAGTTTCTTTTGCGCTGCTCAACATGTCAAGATGAGGCGACTGGCAAGCCGCATTACGAGCCAGAAGTAATGACCTTCACCTTGCATATGATCAGTTTCGCACAACTTATCATTCTCGGGAGGTCTCATGAAGTTTCAGCTTTCGCTCGTCGCGCTGTCAGTTTGCCTATTTTCTTCGCTAATTTATTCGCAAACCCATGCGGAACATCGACTGATTGATCTCAACTTTACCGGAACGTCTGACTTTGCGATCAAAGATTCAACCTTCACACTTCATGAAGTTTTCTCCACATATGCCGCAAAACCTCGAGTTGAGGTACACTCAGACCGATCTACTTAATAAGTATACGAAAAAGAGTTCGACTCAAACCTCAAGGAAGCATTTGAGCACCGTGAAACCAGTACCGCGCCGTAAGACTCCCCTGTTGATGCTGACTCACATTGAGAATATCGCAACTGGCCTCAACCTACTCGCATATAAAAATGAGACGCCCACGCCCCGAGAAATCTCGGGCGTAATGAACAATGGCATACAGGTCACTCTCACGACAGGCTCATGCTTAAAATCTCATCTGATCAGCGTAAAATTATTGCTCGTGACCTCTGGGCAAAAACTGGACCTTCACGCCACTGGCCAAGTCACAGCGGTCGAAACTTTTGGAGAGCAAATATTGGTCGATATTGAATTTAAAGAATTCAACCGCAAAGACTGGAACAAATTGCTCGAGACTTTTGAAACTAGCCAAAGCCATGTAACAAACTTATTTGAACGTATCAAAGGCGAATCGTGACCAAGATCCAAGCTGCCATGTCCGAAATGGCAACCTATCTTAAAGATAAAAAGATTCTCATTGCAGAACCTTCGCAGCCTTTTGCGCTCTCGATTCAACAAATTTTAGTGAAGCTCGGTGCTCCTACTGAAAACATTGTGAAAGAAGGAGACTTCTTACAAGCCGAACTCTATCTGCGAGAAAAACCGCAAATCATAATTTCTGAGTACCACATAGGAACAAGATTTGGGTTAGAACTCGCGTCTGCCCAAGCAAAACTAATAGAAGATGCGTCACAAAGAATTTTTATCTTAGCAACCGGCAATAGCAATGATTCTTCTGTCGCAGAAGCCGCCGAAGAAGAAATTGATGGTTATATTTTAAAACCATTTACGCTGAATCAATTTCAAGAGGTTTTAACCTCCATCATCTATCGAAAAATGAAGCCTTCGAAATATGCTTTAAAAATTCAAGAAGGCAAAACCGAATTAGCCGCGCAAAAATTTGAAGGCGCAGTGAGAGTTTTTGACCAGGCAAAGGCTTTAGACCAAAAACCCGCCTTAGCCTGTTACTACCAAGGCTACTCGAATAAAGAACTAAAAGCCGCTGATCAGGCCCTTGAAAACTTTCGTGAAGGCCGTAAACACAATGCTCTTCATTACAAATGTCTCCATGGTGAGTTTGATATCCTCTTTGCTCAAAACCGAAGAGCCGAGGCTTACGATGTTTTAAAGGTCATCAACGGTAACTTCCCGGTCTCCCCTTCAAGCTTAGAGAAAATGTTTATGCTCGCGATATTGACGAACAACTATAAAGATCTCGACAGCTACTACCAAAGTTTTTTGAACCTCGACCGAAGATCGGATAAACTAGTGAAAGTAGTTTCGGAAGCCTTGTTCTTCGCTGCTCGTTTTCACTTAAAAGATAACAATCCAAAAGCGGCGATGGACCTGTTTACTAAGGCCTCAACGGTTGCCAAAAGGCAGCCCAAGTTCTTGAATAAAATTGTTCAGGTTTTAATGAAGGACAATCTTGTAAAAGAGGCCGAAGAAATTTTAACGCTTTTTAC
>CAZDFM010000529.1:0-2627 GCA_964504465.1 uncultured Pseudobdellovibrionaceae bacterium
ATGGATGGCGTGTCCCGCAAAAGGGAATATCCCTCCAACCCACCCACCACCGGAACGAGACCTTTTTATTCAAAAACTCACAACGCTCAGAAAAATAAGAAACAGAATGACGAACGTCGATCAAATTTTCGAATCTGTTTTCACCATTAGATCGTAATAGCTTAGAAATCTAAAACCGAATGCGCTGCCCTTTTTACGAATAGCTTCGTGCTAATTTTTTTAAAAAACCTTCGTTTCCCTCAAGGGGTCGGAGCCTCGTTTTTTAAAGCAGATCTAGTGCAGGAGACTAGTCGGGAATGATGAGGGCCTGCCCCGCCATGACGAGTTTTTTGGATTTCATGTCGTTGGCTTGGACGAGTTGCCCGATGCTGATTTTATATTTTTGAGCGATTGCGCCGAGAGTTTCGCCTCTTTTAACTGTGTGGCGAACTGTGCGGTTTGAGATCTTTAGTTTTTGGCCTACGAAGAGGACTGAATTTTTGCGGATGCGGTTGAGTTCGCGTAAGTCGTTGAGGCTGGTGTTATACTTTGCAGCTACTGTGCTGAGGTTTTCGCCTCTGGCGACTGTGTGATAAAAGGGTTTGTTTAAAACCACTTTTTGCGAATTCTTTGAACGCTCTGTTCTTTTTGAAACCGGTGCGCTTGCGGCTACCTTTGCAACTTTTGGTTGGATGACTTTTAGTTTTTGACCGATCATCACGTGACCGCTCTTAAGATTGTTGAGGCGTTTTAAAACCGCAACTGTGGTGCCGTAGCGTTTTGCGATTAAAGTTAAATTCTCGCCTCGAGAAACTAAGTGTGATGCGCCCGGAAGATTTGACGACTCCATGCTTTTGTTTTCTTCGTCAGCTTCTCTTAAGATCAAGCGCTGGCCGACTCTTAAAACTGATCGTGCACTTAAGCTGTTGAGTTTTCTTAAGGCATCAATCGTCACTCCATATTTACGAGCGATTAAAGTAAGGTTCTCACCGCGACGAACTACATGGTAGGCCACGACTTCTTCTTCAGAAGGTGTTTCTTTGTCAGTCGCTTCAGGACTTGCAACTGCAACTTGGTCTGTTGACTCTTTTTCTACTGGCTCATTAACAGCTTCGCTCGAAGTTTCTGGCGCTGCGGCCGCTTGTGCGGTTACATAAGTTTGAGAATAATTGCGGTCGGGAACTTTTAAACGCTGCCCAGCTCTTAAGAAAGAACGATTTCCTAAGTTGTTAAGGCGACGGATATTGCCAATGCTTGTGCGGTGTTTTTGAGCGATTCGGCCCAAGTTGTCGCCACGGCGAACGCTGTAATAAATGTAGTCGGCTTTAACAATGGGCGGAACTTTTACTTCGGCCATTGCGATAACAGTTGAAGTTGCGGCGCCAACTTTTCCGGTCGGCACACGAAGTACCACGGGCTGCCCGTCTTGAAGTGGAACGTAGTCGCCGCGGTATTTTGGGTTTAACAAAGTTAACTCTTCAAGATCAGTTCCCATTCCTTCAGCTAAAGTTTTTAGAGAAACTGCGTGAGGAACCGAGATAGTTTCATAAGCCAAAGGCGGTTGATATTGAATGTCTTCAAAACCAAATGCTTTAGGATCTTTTGCGATAAGTGCTGCCGCAATAAACTTAGGGACATAGTGTTTTGTTTCGCGGTAAAAGCCGCGCTTATTTAACAAAGTCCAAAAATCACGAGTGTTATATTTGGCAACCAAACGACGAACGCGGTTTTCACCGGTGTTGTAAGCGGCCATCGACAAGTGCCAAGAACCGAGCATATCGTAAAGAGCTTTAAAGTAAGCGGCTGCTGCACGAGTACTTTGAACAGGATCGCGGCGCTCATCAATATACTGATCGTTTCTCAAACCATAGCGGCGACCGGTGTCGCGAATAAACTGCCAGTACCCAACTGCATTTGCTTTAGAATGAGCGATCGGGCTAAAGCCTGATTCGATTAGCGCAATGTAAACTAAATCTTCGGGTAACCCGTTTTCGCGAAGAACGTTTTTCATCATGGGTAAATAACGAGCCGAACGCTCGAGGTATTTTTCCATATGTGGACGCCCGCGGCCTTGAAAATATTTTATCCACATTTCGGAGTGTTTGTTACGATCTAAAGAAATCTCGCCAAGTGGGCTTTTATAAGGCTGAGAAATTTTTTGGTTCACTTCATTTGAAGGAGCTTCACCTGTCGGAAGATGTGCAACTTCAGGCTCATCCACGGCTTCCTGGTTGGCCAAATCGTTAATATCGGATTTTGATTTTAATGAAGCACAGCCAGTGTTTAAAAAAGCAGCAAACGCTATAAACAAGGCAAAATTCTTAACGGCCATCTCAAGCCCTCCAGGCGGATCCGATACGGAATCAGCGATGAGCGACCATGCTCACTTCTCGACTGACCCAAAGATTTATTTTAACCAGCCGATGAACAAGGGCGCAACCCCCTGACGGGCTTTACCAGTCTAGCTTTTAAGCAAAAGCCGACTAAAGGTTGGGGTGTGGGTTCAACTCGACCTACAATCGCAACAACTTACGATCTCAGTTCAGTTATCCGATGGCAACCATAAAGGATCTTTCAGGGCGAGCTCGCCTAGATCTAACATTTGGTAGATTAAATAATTACGTAACACAGATTTTACGTAGTCACTG
>CAZDFM010000530.1:0-2624 GCA_964504465.1 uncultured Pseudobdellovibrionaceae bacterium
TGTTAAGCTGAACGTCTCCTGAGGTAGCCTTCAAAAATATGGAGTCGTAAACTCCGCCCACGAGAGAAATGTCGCCACTTGTGGATCTTAATTCTAGATTTTTAATTTGCTCTGGAATTTCAATTTCGAGCCCGACGATATTACCAAAATTAACGCCGTTGAAGTTGACTGAAAAATTTCTGCCTCTGTCTTTGCTTTCAATCACGCTGCGCATAGCCTCTTCGTTAACTGAAACTTTGAGCGCGGTATCTGCCAGTTCAGTTTCAATAATTTGAGGAACAACTTGGTCTTTACTAGATTGTAAAATCTTACCGTTCAGCTTTATCACGACCTCGGTAACGGGTGCCGACGTAATTTTCACATCGTGACTGGGTACCGCTACAACCAAGGTATTGAGGTTTTGCAGAGGGATTTTTACCTCTTGCGCGACCTCAATCGCGAAGTCTTTAGATGACATATAACTTTTTACTAAGAACTCGCCCAGTTCACCCGATTTTTTATAACCGGCCTGTCTTGCAAAAAGATAAGAGCCCCCAAAGCACAACATCGAGAGTAGAAAAGAGATGAGTAAAAATTTATTCAGTTTCATGAGCGCTCTCCCAAACCTTCTTTAACAAGTTTCAAATTCCACTTGAGATACATGACAGTCACTTTGATAAAAACTCGTGTGAGCAAAAGCATAACGCCCGTAAAGAATGCAAACAGAAACAGCACACCTAAAATCATAAATAACGTAGACATATGAACGGCGGCTTCAACATTGACAGTAATGGCCTCGGTAAAGAAAAACACAAGCCCCGCACCTGAGACAAAAATCCCAGTTAGCGATACACACCAGAACGCAAAGAGCGTAAAAAAGATGGCCAAATACGGACCGAGTACAAAAATTAAGTTAAAGGGCGCAAGCCCAAGGACCGCAATAAACGCCGGCCCAGAATTACGAACTGCAGAATTCAGACTTGTTGAGGCCTCTAATTTTTGAATTCGAGATTCAGCGACCAGACTTGAAGCTAAAGTTCGCGGATCACCAAGGGAGGCAATAATATCCTGTTCAGACCGACCCGAGCTCGTTGCATCTCGAATAAATTCTTCTTGATCGCGCAAGATGTCGTTTTGTTCAGACTCCGGAAGGCGTGCGAGATGTTTTTTTAGCTGACTGAGATATTCGACCTTGTTCATGACTTCGCTCCATTTTGGATTAACTGGTCTACGTGTGTTCTAAAACTTTTCCATTCTTTAAGTAATTCTTCTGCCGCCACTCGCCCACTTTCAGTGATGCGGTAGTATTTTCGAGGCGGCCCTTCAGTAGACTCCTGTAAATACGTATCAAAAAACTTTTCTTGAGTAAGGCGCCGGAGGATCGGATAAATAGTGCCTTCTGAAATCTCAATTTTTTTTGAAATCGTATCGAGCAGTTCATAGCCATAAAAATCGCGTTGGCTGACTAAGGCCAAAACGCACATTTCAATGACTCCCTTTTTAAATTGCGAATTCATAGTGGGGCTCCTTAAATGCTCTCTAAACTAGTTTTAGGCCATGCTACTATGCATTGCAAGGTACTGTTTTAAAAATAATATTGGCTCACGGATACTAGCTGTTAACATGCTGAAATTACTGCTATATTTGCTGATAGTCCTGCGTTATTCGACCGGCGGGTGAGGCCTAAAGCACGCTAGACCCCTTTTTATTTTTAAAAATGGGTGCTACAACTATTTTCATTCCGCGAGCGTTTTCTAACCAAATGCTCGCCGCCTTTAAGGAGGTTATATGTCCATTCAAACTACCCCTCACCGATTCACTCGCGCACCTAACGGAATCATCGCCGGCGTATGCCAAGGGGTTGCCGATTCATTTGGTATTGATGTGTTGATGGTAAGAATCGCATGGATCTTGTCGTTTTTTATCGCAGGCTTTGGCGGCTTACTTTATATCGGACTCGCACTGACACTTCCGCGAAAAGATAAATTAGAAAAAGCCTACGAAGACAAAGTCCTCGGCGTGTGCGCAAGACTTGCTATCCGCACCGACCTCGAAGTTGGAGTCGTTCGCTTCTTTTCTTTGATTTTACTTTGCCTATCCCTAGGCGGCACGGCTCTCGCTTACCTCGCCTTGTACTTCGTTTTGCCCCTCAACAAAAATGGCTCCTCGAAGAACGTCAACACTGTGAGTCCTGTCTAGACTTTCCGAATCTGCGTTTAAAAAAACGAGGCTCACGATACCCCTTGAGCGCCTGGTGGATATGTACCCTTTGTTGGGACACGCCCTCCAGGCTCGCTGCGGGTGGGTACCCCATCCATGGGGCCGCAGAGGTCCCAACAAAGGGTACATACCCACCAGCCACTCAAGGGGCACGAAGGTTTTTTTAAAACAAATTAAAAAGCAAATCAGTCCTCAATAAAACATCCAATCAAATCCATTTTGTAATTTCAAAACTCTATCCAACTCAACAATTCGTGATCGCGAGTTGGGTTTTATTTTTTCAAAAAAATTTTGCTGATTTCTACTTCTTCGTGGTTTTTCTGAGTGCCTTAAACTTTTGTTTAAAAAGGTCGCGTTCCGGTTTGGGGTGGGTTGAGGTGGCATCCCCTTTTGTGGGACCTCTGCCCCACCTGGAGGGTGTACCC
>CAZDFM010000531.1:0-2617 GCA_964504465.1 uncultured Pseudobdellovibrionaceae bacterium
GGTTCACTCTGGACCGCTTACCAAGATCACAAAACGCAGGCTTCTCAAATTCGACCGGAAGATCAAATTCCGGTGCCTGCTACGGCTCAGTAGTTTGAAAACAGTAGTTTCAAAATCAGTAGTACTTTAATCGAAAGGATATTCATGAAAACTCAATTCGCATTATTAGCAAGCGTTGGACTTTTATTCACGGCTTGCGCAACCGCTACTCCAGAACGCCCAGGACATTTTTTAAGTCACGGTGAAACAATCGCTCGTTGCGGCGTCGCTAACTATACTTTTCGTCACATCACGGATTGCGGAAGCGCTCCGGTCGTAAAAACAGAAGTGAAAGCTGAAGCAGCTCCAGCCGTAACAGCAGCTCCTCAACCTTCTTTGCGTAAACAAATTTATTTCAATGTTGGAAGTGCAAAAATCGCCACGACTCACAATGCGGACATCACGGCCGCAACTGACGCGATGAAAGCTAATCCTACGGCTCGCGTAGAAGTTCAAGGCTTTGCCGATGGATCTGGCGATGTCGCTAAAAACCAAGCGCTCTCCAAGCGCCGCGCAAAAGCCGTACAATCAGCCATCGTCGCTCAAGGGATCGACGCTTCCCGCATTGAACTCGTGAAGCCCGCTCAAGCGGTCGGCGACCAAGCGGCAGATGCTGCTCAAAAAACCAACGATCGCCGCGTAGAAATCCGCGTGTATTGATTTGAAATAGTCATCAGTTTAAACCGAAAAAGGGGTAGCCAATGGCTACCCCTTTTTTATTTCTGTTATTTAGAGTCGTATTTTTGGAACTGAAAATTAATTCAAATCCGAAACAATCGCTTCAAGCACGGATTCTTCAAGATCCGCAGCTGATAAAGCGCTACGCACTTTTTCTTCACCTAGTTTGAGTTCGATCACGCTGTTTTCTTCTAAAACAAGTTTCGAAGATTCTTCGTTGATCAAGATCGCAAGATTATTCAAAGACTCCGTATTGTCGACTCCGCGATAACGCTCTTTCAACATCGCCGTGATTTCAGACGTGCGAGCCGCTTGGTCCGCATCCAAAATGACTAACCCTAAACCCACACCGATCAAAGAGTGTGCAAGTGGCGACAAGGCTGGATTAGGCGGTGAGCCTGGGACGTAATGAGTACAGACGAAAACAGGTCCGCGATAATATCCAGCGACGCAACGACCGTGGTAACCGACTAACCTGCTCACACCTAAAGAAGTGGTGAGCGCGCCGACGTAAAGTACGCCGACTCCGCCGCCTGCTCCCGCTACCACAAGACCAGCTTGGGCAGATGGGGTAACGGGCGAAACACCGAGACCTAAAACACACATCAAAGCTAAAATTTTGGACTTCATGGGCAATCTCCTCGCACCCTACATACCCACAACAACGCATAATGTCATTATTTATTTAAAGCACTTTTATAGAAAAATACGGGCTCAAGCTAAATTAGGGATATTCAGCGGTCCCATCGCCTTCTAAAATGGCGGTCTGAGCACCGCCTTCATTTAAAAAGCGACCGACATCGGCCTCTTGTTGTTTGGCGCGTGTGCGGTCTTGTTTACGCTTCTTTAAAGAGCGCTCAATGGAGGCATCGATTTCGTCGATTTTTTCGTCGAGTGCGATCAATGGCTTTTTAACTCTTAAAACAAGTGCGTCCACTTTTTCCAGCCAGTCGGTGCTCGCATAATCAACCCATTTAGTGAGTATCTTTTGTCCGTGCTCACCTACGGCTTTCGCCTTTTCGGAAACGAGTTTGATCTGTTCATTGAAGTGCTGGACGGGGGTTAAATCGGATAGTTTTGCCATAAAAATGACCTTTCTAGTGGGTTGATTCGCATTAAGTTCGATAAGAGCTAGAAACCCGAAGATTTCTGCAAATCTAAGAAGCAGGGTTCGTACCAGTAAAAAGTGCGGAAATTTGCCCCAGATCTGACTAAAAATGGGCTTAAAGCCGAGGTGACTCAAGGCATATACTGCCTATTTTCCTGACCGCTTAGCTCCTGCAAAATAATAGAATGCGGATTCTGCTCTGTAATGATGATGGCGTACATGCACCCGGGATTCAGATCCTTCACCAATACCTAAAAAAGATCGCCGAAGTCGTCGTTGTCGGTCCTCTCGAAGAAAAAAGTACGGCCGGCCATTCTCTGACTCTTCACAAACCCCTGCGACTCATCCCGATGAGCGATAAAGTTTTTGGCGTGAGCGGTAGCCCCGCCGATTGTGTCCACGTGGGGATCACCCAGTGTTTTAAACGTCCACCGGATTTGGTCGTTTCGGGCGTCAATCGCGGTGCAAACTTAGGCCAAGATGTTTATTATTCGGGAACCGTTTCGGCCGCTCGCGAAGCATGCATCATGGGACTACCGGCCATGGCGGTCAGTTTATTCTTAGATTTCAAAAAGCCGCTGGTTGAAAAAAACATTCACTACGATACGGCTGCAGCGCTAGCGGTGAAGGTCATCAAAAAATTCACGCAAAAAGGGAAAGTCCCTCTCCCACTTCATACGCTTCTCAATTTAAACTCTCCCAACTTACCGCTTAAAAGAGTCAAAGGCATCAGTCTCGCCCGCCAAGGGTTTAGGCACTATAGCGGTGACATCATTAAACGCACCGATCATC
>CAZDFM010000532.1:0-2601 GCA_964504465.1 uncultured Pseudobdellovibrionaceae bacterium
CGAGCCCCGAAAATGCCCGGAACATTAGGGACGTTGGGAGCCATTCCCCTCATTGTGATTTTGTCACTCTTGGGACAGTGGTTTTATTTAGGCTTCGCTGTTTTTCTGGCTTACCTCGCGATCGAAGTTGCGGATCAATATGAAAAACGATTTCACACCCATGACGCTCGAGAAATTGTAATTGATGAAGTCGCCGGCTACGTGGTGGCCATGGCTTGGTTGCCACTGACCTGGCAATCCTTTGCATACTCTTTTGTTTTGTTTCGCCTTCTAGATGTCTTAAAGCCTTTTCCCATCAGTTGGATTGATCGAAGAGCCCGCGGCGGAACTGGCGTTGTGGCAGATGATCTCCTTTGCGGTATCCTCACCAATTTATTTCTTCAGTATCTTTATATGAATACAGATCTTTTAGGTCAGCAATGGCATCTGTAGAGACAGACTGTCTTTCAAAAATTAACAGTCTCATTTCAAAACTTAAAGCGCGTGGACATACTCTCGGATTTGCCGAAAGTTGCACGGGGGGCCTGCTCGCCCATTGGCTCACTCAAGTTTCTGGAGTGTCCGAAGTTTTTAGAGGCAGCGTTGTCAGTTACGCCACTGAAGTTAAGGCCGATGTTTTGAAAGTTCCCATGCCCATTATTTTAGCACATGGAGTGGTAAGTCCTGCTGTGGCTCGTTACATGGCGCGAGGTGCGTCACTCGAATTGCGTTCAAATTGGGCTGTTGCGGTAACAGGAGTGGCCGGTCCGGGGGGCGGAAGTGTGGATAAGCCGGTGGGTACTGTTTGTTTTGCCGCTGTTGGCCCCGGTTTTGAAGAGGCTCTCACACATTATTTCGACTCAAAGCTAACAAGGGCGGACATTCAGCGACAAGCCGCACTTTTTGCTTTAGATTTTCTGCTCGATGCGATGAAATAGGCCTCGAAAGTGGGAGAGGTACAACTTTAAGGAGTCATAAGTATGACGAACACAAGCACTAGCGTTGATAAGGACAAGTCCAAGGCCCTCGAGTTGGCCATCTCAACAATTGAAAAACAATTTGGTAAAGGCTCAATCATGAAGCTGGGCACCGAGGGGAACTTGTACGGGAATATTCCTGTATTTAGTACGGGCGCTCTCAGTCTCGACATTGGCCTAGGTATTGGCGGTTTGCCTCGCGGTCGAATCGTAGAAATTTTTGGTCCAGAAAGTTCGGGTAAAACCACGCTGGCGTTATCAACTATTGCGCAAGCCCAAAGAGCCGGTGGCACCGTCGCTTTTGTTGATGCCGAACACGCTCTCGATATCAGCTATGCGGCTAAGCTGGGTGTAAAAGTGGATGAGATGTTGGTTTCTCAACCCGACACCGGTGAGCAAGCTTTAGAAATCACCGAAACTCTTGTGCGTTCAGGCGCCATTGATGTGTTGGTGGTTGACTCGGTCGCGGCACTTACTCCTCGAGCTGAAATCGAAGGTGAGATGGGTGATTCGCACATGGGTCTGCAAGCGCGTTTGATGTCGCAAGCTCTTCGAAAGCTCACAGCGGCGATCAACCGCTCACACACCTTGGTTATTTTTATTAACCAAATTCGTATGAAAATCGGTGTGATGTTTGGTAACCCCGAAACCACCACAGGTGGAAACGCCCTTAAGTTTTACTCTTCTGTTCGTTTAGATGTTCGCCGCATTGGCGCTATTAAAAATGGCGACGAAGTGACGGGCAATCGAACCGCAGTCAAAGTTGTGAAAAACAAAATGGCACCTCCATTTGCTAAAGTCGAATTTGATTTGATGTATGGCGAAGGTATTTCTGAAGCGGGTGATGTTTTAGATTTAGCCGTTAAAGAAAACCTCGTTGAAAAATCGGGAGCTTGGTACAGCTACAATGGCGAACGCATTGGCCAAGGTCGTGAAGTTGCAAAGCAGTTCTTAAAAGACAATCCAGATTCAATGAAAGCCCTTCGTCAAAAAATTCTTGAGTTGAAAGGCATTGCCAAGAAGTCAGAAAAAGACATTGCGGCAGAGCAATTAGCGCAAAAAGCGGCTGAAGCTCAATCTGCTCCGGCCAAAAAAGAAGCGGCAGCGGCTCCTGCGGCGGCCAAAAAATCTAAATCGGCTCGAGCTTAAAGCTTGAACTCAAAAGGCCCCAGAGTCGGGGCCTTGAATTCCGAAAGATTTAGCTGTTTTTCATTTTCTTCATTATTTCTTCGTTGCTCACGGTTTCTTTGTGAGTCGCAAACCACCATTGGTTGCCCCACTTGTCTTTAACGGCGGCGTTTCTGTCTCCGTAGGGTTGATCTTTAGGCTCCATCAATGAAGAGGCTCCGGCTTCGATAGCTTTGCTGTAAGATTTGTCGCAGTCTTTGACATAAAAATAGAGCATGGCCGGAAAGCTTTCATTCGGCGCTTCGCCAGCCATTACATTAGAGTCATCGAATTTCAATTCTGCGTGGACAATGGTTCCATCGCCCTGATCCATTTTTGAAACTGTTTTAGCTCCCAACCCTTTCTCTGCAAAATCAATAAAATCTTTGAGGTTTTTGAGAGTGAGGTAAGGGGTGATGGCTTGAAAACCTTCGGCTTTAAAATTGTTCATTAAATTCTCCTTTTTTATTTTTTAGTA
>CAZDFM010000533.1:0-2597 GCA_964504465.1 uncultured Pseudobdellovibrionaceae bacterium
AGGCCGCGAGCCGCAAAATCATTGTCGGTTACGGTTTGGTTTCCCTGGTTTTGACAGCCGAGAAAAATGCTTAAAAATAAGGCGATACCGAGGCCCTTTATGGCCAAGTGCTGTTGATTCATTGTTGTCTCCCTTTAAGTTCCATTCTTAAGTTCCCATCCATAGGTTCAGGTAAAATTGAATTCCATCCATGGACGTTTGGCTAATAAATTTTTGTACACCCAGACGGGGTCACAGACGCCCGACGTCAGGCGCGAATAGGAAGGAATTTAAAGGCACCTCGGTGTTGACAGATGGGCATTGAGTCGCTAAAAATGACGCCTCTTTTCAAGTGTCTATAGGCTTTTTTTATAGATCACATTTGTGGCGGGGTAGCTCAGTTGGTTAGAGCGGTGGAATCATAATCCATGTGTCGGGGGTTCAAATCCCTCCCTCGCTATTTTGAAAACGCTAAGCAGGTAATTTTGAACGCTCCTTCGTCGGTCGCTCACTTCGACGGGCAGGTAGCCCGCCTGCGTTCGCTCGCTCCTCGTATCGTCCAAACTTACCTGCTTATCGTTTCCGAAAACTTCTGCGCAGATCTGTGGGCGCCTTTGGCGCCGGTTTTCGCCTTCGGCGTCTTTGTTCGCCTTCGGCGTTTTGGGTCGCCTTCGGCGTCTTTCGCCTTTGGCGTTATAGTCTTGAGCGTTCGAAGTGGGTTTCTAGGACGAAGATTGAGACGGATTTTTCGGAGAGGCCTTGGGTTCGGATTTTGTCTAGTAGGTTTTGGAGTTCTAGGGGCGTGGCGGTTCTGGTTTTTAGTATTACGTCGTCTTCGCCGGCTACTGAGTGGCATTCTTCGATTTCGGGGAATTTGTTGAGTTGTTTTCCTACTTCGCTGCAGCGGAGTTTGCCGGTTTGGATTCTTACGAAGGCGGTGACCGGGAGGCCTACTTTGTCGTAGTTGACTCTTATGCTGTGGTTTTTTATTACGCCGGCTTTTTCCATTTTTTTCACGCGGGCGTGGACGGCGGGGGCGGTGAGGTGAACTTTGCTTCCCATGTCGGCGTAAGACATTTTACCGTCTTCAGCCATCAGCTTAAGAATCTTCAGGTCTTGATCGTCGAGGTGGAGGCCGTTTCCGTTTTCACTTAATGTCATTCAAAAGTTCTCCCTCAAAAGCTTAGAAATTCCAATTAACCCTATAAGGTGTATAACTCGATCACATGAATAACATTAAGGCCCTTGGCCGAACAGCCCTTATTTCTTTTTTTGCAGTTTACATTATTTGGGGATCAACATATCTGGCGATTCGTTATGCGATCGAAACGATCCCAGCCTTTGGAATGACTTCGCTTCGCTATTTTTTAGCCGCCGCGATTATGGGTTTGATTGCCTATTATAAACGCGAGGATCGGCTCACCCCGCTTGAGCGAAAAGTTTCGATACTAAGTGGTGTCTTGTTGATCACGGCAAATGCAATTGTTTGTATGGTGGAGTATTGGGTTCCATCTGGAATTGTCGCGGTCATTATTGGAGCTATGCCGATTTGGATTATGTTGATGGGTTGGGCAAGTTTTGGCCAAGCTCGGCCCCAAGTGCTCAAGATGGTTGGAGCTCTTATCGGCCTTTCAGGTGTAGTTTTAATCGCGCTTGAGAGTACACCAAAAGAGATGACCGGAGCGGGTCGTTTTGGAATTCTTATTTTAATTGGATCGGGAGTTTTATGGGCCGCGGGTACGCTGTACCAACGTCGTATCCCGAAACTTAAAAGTATCTTTCGGTTTTCGACTATTCAAATGTTAGCAGGCGCACTTTCTACCGGCCTCTTAAGTTTAGCCTTTGAGAAACCGTGGACGATCTCGCCTGATAAAATTAGTGCGGCTTCTTTTTGGGCGGTAATTTATTTAGTTGTGTTTGGATCTGTGATCGCCTTCACCGCTTATTCTTGGTTAAGCCGCAACGTCGAACCCCATCTCGTCAGCACCTATGCTTTGGTGAATCCTGTCATAGCCGTGCTTCTCGGGTGGTTATTTTTTAAGGAACCCGTAACCCCCATGTTTGTTTCGGCAACTGCATTGGTCTTACTTGGAGTTACACTTTTGATGACGCGCCTCAGTTTAAAAGATCTCATATTGCGGCTGAGCACGCGCAGAGTGCATGACGCAGTACCTGTAAAATCTGCAAATATTTTAGAAGAACACTCCTGACTTGTTGGTATAAGGAATTTCCGCTTTAGTCCTACGTGACATCGGCGAATGCACTTTCGATTTACTACATAGGAGGAATCATGAAATATTTGAGTTTAATTTTGGCTTCCGTTTTCTGCCTTTCGGCTTCAGCAGTCGAGTTACGAACAGTTGATCTTCCCCTTAAATCCGACAAATTGATTGCTCTCGTTCAGGAGTCTGTAGAAGGTTTTCTAAATTATGAAGGCGCTGATTTTGTAACCGAAGTGGTTTCAGGCTTAAAAGATCCGAAAATAGTTATAATCGAAAGAGACGGAGAACTCGTGAATGCCATTGAAGTCACATCTTCGGTAGATGTAGACGTGATGGTCCCAGAGTATCTCGAAGTGCTTGCGACTCGTTCGACGTTTTGCCAAACCCGCCTCGAAA
>CAZDFM010000534.1:0-2596 GCA_964504465.1 uncultured Pseudobdellovibrionaceae bacterium
ATGGCGATTACTTTGCCCCCACTTCCTTACTCTAACGATGCCCTCGCTCCTACAATTTCTCCGGAGACTATTGAGTATCATTACGGAAAACATCACAAAGCTTATGTTGATAAACTCAACACGCTGATTCCCGGCACTGAGTACGAAAATCTACCGCTTGAAGAGATCGTAAAACGCTCTCAAAAAGGCCCGATTTTTAACAATGCCGCCCAAGTTTGGAATCACACTTTTTACTGGAATTGCTTAAGCCCTAAAGGTGGCGGCGAACCAACTGGAAAAATCGCAGAAGCGATTAATAAAACTTTTGGTTCGTTTGCACAATTCAAGGATAAGTTTTCTACAGCAGCCGTTGGCCAGTTTGGCTCGGGCTGGGCTTGGCTCATTAAAGACGGCTCAGGTGCCTTGGCGATCGAAACCACTCCTAACGCCGACACACCTTTTGCTCATGGCAAAACTTGTTTGTTAACTTGCGACGTTTGGGAACATGCCTACTATGTAGACTACCGCAATGCGCGCCCTAAATATGTCGAGAGCTTTTGGAATCTCGTAAACTGGGATTTCGTATCTAAGAATTTTCAGTAGTTCTGTTTTAAGAATTGGATTTTAAAAAGGCTTGTCGTTGGCGACAGGCCTTTTTTATTTGCAGTTATTCTTTGAGTCGTTCAGCTAATTTATCCAGATGAAGTTCAAGCAGTCGGCTTAACTCAGCTCGAATAAATAAATCATCCGCTAAGTTTCCAAACAGACCAAATGGAAGAGCGTAGTTTACGCTTTCAGTAACGAGGCTCGTGTTTTCTGAATGCGACTCGACCTTAATTTTTTGATTCCAATGTTTAAACGGACCTTCTGATTGTTTTAAGGTCATAAGTGAAGGCAAAACCCATTCATCAAACACGAGGGTCAGCGGTTGCGAAATTCCAAAACGGGTCATTCGAAAAATAACTTCAGAACCTTTTTGATACTTCTCCCCGTCGCTTAAAACTTCAACTTCGACGTCGTCACGCCAAGCTTCTCGGAGTTGCTCGGGCTGACTTAGGGCGGCAAAAACTTTTGCGGGCGGAGCGGGAATGAGTTTTGAAATTTGAATGTAGGACATGGTTTCCTTCAACATTGCGTTATTACGTCTGAATTTGCCTGATTCCAGTGCAAATCTAGTTTTTTTGTTGATTAGCCGCTGCGGCTTTTTTATCAAACAGATATGAAAGTCTTTCAGCTATTCTTGCTCCTATTCTGCCTTGTCTTTTCGGCTGTATCAACTGCAGCGGATAAAATTGAAGGCCGCATCCTCAAGGTGGACAATGAGGCTTTCATCCACATCAATCCCGGCAATCGTTTGGTTCCGCTTAAGGCAACTAATGCTTTAGATGCGAGTGCCATTCGACGACTTGATTCAGGTGATTTCATTACAGGGCAAGGACAACTCACTCTCGACGAGGCTCGTCTCGATACCCTTTACTTTGTAGGTCTACAGCGACTGCTGGGGCTTTGGCGAAGTCGCGCTTCAGAAGTCTTTGAATTTAGAACTTATGAAGATTTAAGACTTTATTGGCCTCTTGATCCCAACGCGACTCTCGGAGGCACCGAAGTCCGTGTGAAAACCTATTCTTATAATGTTTCTCCTTCTTCTGAATCGCACTGGGCGATGCTTTTGGTTGATAGCGATTCGGTCGAGATTGCGCGTCTTCATTTTATGAACAGTGGAGCTTCAGCCGGTAAAATTTATGTCGATCTCCTGGATCGCAATACGGGCCTAATCAAACATAGCTTTCACCTTACACAGATTGCCTTGCAGCAGCCGACTCGCTAAGATGCCTTATGGCATTTACACCCGTTTCAAACGACCTCTTTTTTAAGCGTAACGAAGCCGGAGACCCTCGCTGGGGCGAAAAAGTTCAGCCCCAGGGCGTTGTGACGGACTGGATCTTGCGCGGCTATCCTGACGACGAAGGAATCAGTTTAAACGGAGGGCGCCTCGGTGCCCGTGAAGCTCCTGATAAAATTCGACAAGCTTTTTATAAAACGACGTGGAGTGAGGCTTCACCTAGTTTATCTGACTTAGGAAATCTCACCCTTGAAAAAGAACTCGGCGAAAGACACGACGAATGTCGCCGTTCGCTTTCTCAAATCCTTAAGGAAGGCAGACGCGCAATTTGTTTGGGCGGAGGGCACGATTATGGGTTCCCAGATGGCGCAGCTTTTTTAGAACAATTTAAAAATCAAAACGCCCTCGTGATTAATTTTGATGCTCACTTAGACGTTCGCCCTTTAGATCGAGGCCTTTCAAGCGGCACCCCATTTTTTAGATTACTTACTGAGTTTACGAATTTTGAATTTATTCAGGTTGGCATACAACCCCAGTGCAACTCAGAGACATATTTAAAGTGGTGTGCAGCTAAAGGAGCTAAGGTCCTCACTTGGCCCGAGGTTTTGTTAAGCGGAAAATCACTCACAGAAAAGCTTAAGGGTTTATTTAACTTCGACTATGGGGCGGAAAAGCGGCCGCTTTTTGTGAGCCTTGATATTGATTGCTTTAACAACGCAATCGCGCCCGGTTGCTCTCAAAGTTGGCCAACGGGTTTGTCTGCTAACGATTTTT
>CAZDFM010000535.1:0-2595 GCA_964504465.1 uncultured Pseudobdellovibrionaceae bacterium
GGTTATAAAGACAAATAGAGAATATCCGTGTTCAGATAAGAGTACTGAAAATCTTTTGATCGGACGGGTGTTTAATGCAATCTTCTTTTCGTAAAAACTCTCCGAGAGCGCGTACGCATCGGCATTTGAGAGGATTGAATTTTCGGATCCCACGTAGACGACTTGTGATGCCAGCCTTCCGGTTGACCGATAGATTAGTTCATTCGAGTACGTGGTAATCTTTTTTCTTAAGACTGACTGTGAAAGTAGGTCAGATTCGAGCGACGCCCAGTATGAACCATCAATGATGTTCACGGGGCTTTTAGCTGTGGGCTTCCTATTGCTAAAGTCATACACAAAGAGACCAAGCAAGGCTGCCGCGAAGCAAAGAATTTTAATTGTGAGCCGATCCATTTAATCTCCTTTGCTTAGAATTGAAAATACAGAAATGGGTTATAGCTCTGATTAAAGAGCTCGGTCATTGCGAATAAGAAAAGTAAACTCGTAACAATCAGCCACGTGCGGTTTTTTCTGGTGATAATTTCCTGTGAATTTGGAAAGAAAAAAACAACGATCGCTGCGATTAGAATAATTATCTCTACGTAGCTGTTCAAACGTAAATAGGATTGAAATTCGCCCACCCCATTGTAACCCGTGCCGGCCATTGCCCCTAAAATCGTATATGCATCAGAAAAGGTTTCCGACCGAAATACGACCCAACCAATGATGATAAAGATAAAAGTAATGAATACCTTTAAACCGCGTGGCACTGATTTGACGAATTTTAGTTTTGAAAGTTGTTTCTCTGAGATGAGAATAAAGCCATGGTAGAATCCCCAAAAGATAAAAGTCCAGTTTGCACCATGCCAAAGGCCCGATAAAGTCATGGCTGTGAGCAGGTTTATTTTAATCCTCATGGTATTCGCCCGGCTCCCTCCTAAAGGAATGTAGAGATAATCTCTAATCCAAGAAGAAAGCGTGATATGCCATCTTTTCCAAAACTCCGAAAACGACGCCGACTTATAAGGTGAATTAAAATTGACCGGCAAATTAAATCCCAGAATAAAAGCTAAACCAATCGCCATATCTGAATATCCTGAGAAGTCGAAATACAGTTGAAAGGTGTAAGCAATCGTCCCGATCCAGCTCATCAGAAAACCGTAACCGGCGAAGTCGAAAACATTGTTCGCAAAGGGCGCCAAGTTATTTGCAATCAAAACTTTCTTATTGAAGCCAAGCATGAATAAAAAGAATCCTGACGCAAAAAGCCTCGAAGGCGACGGGCGCATGACCAGTGACTCAGCCACGTCCGTAAATCTAACAATTGGCCCGGCTATCAGACGCGGGAATAGGGACATGTAAGTCGCAAAATCAATAAACTTTCGAGTGGCAGGCATAACGCCACGGTATATATCTACTAAGTAAGAAATTGATTCGAAAGTGATAAATGAGATAGCGATAGGCAGCACAATTTTTTCGATATTTATGCGTTCGAATTTAAAAAGAGTTCCCAGCTCATTTATCGAATCGACTGCAAAATTAAAATATTTAAAATAAAGTAAGATACCGAGGTTTAAACAAATAGCGCCGACAAGTATTGCTTTTCTCTTATCGCGATTTTTACTTAAAACAAGGCCCAGGTAATAATTTATGACCGTTAACGCAGCTAGGAGGAGACAAAAGTCGAGTCTCCACATTCCATAAAAACAGTAGGAGAACATTACTATCGTTAAATTGCGGTGACGTGGGGGACACAGAAAGTAAAAAATTAAAAACGCAGGAAGGAACAAAAACAGGAATAAATAACTTGTGAAAACCACTGTGCTCCCTCTGCTTAAACATCTGACCCTACGTTAGAACGTTCTTAAAAGCAATTATGGGATATTTAGTTCAAAAAGAGGCGTCGAACTCTTTTGCGTCCACTAGAATAGTAATTCCGCAATTTCCTCGGAATCGCTTTTCTATATCTTCGCCAACACCGAGCAATTGCTTTTCTATAATTTCGTTTAAACTTCCAGAAGAAAAGTCGATTGCCGCGGATTCGCAAAGACCTTAGCATTTTTGTAGCGGAGTAGCGGCTTCTAAAATTCTTTTTAGGTACTAATATAAGTGCCGGAATAAGTAGGAGCCAATATCTTAACAAGTTCATTAATTTTTCAGTATTCGAAAAATTCGCGCCTTCTGCGCAAATCGCCAAACTTGACCACAGAAAAATTTTTGATTTCAAATTCAGCACAGAGCCATGCTTTTTGAGAAAATACTGTAACGCTCCGTAAGCTTTTCGATTCCCTGAGTACCCTGAGGTTATGCGCTCTTGCTCATGTCTCCGCACGAGACTGATGTGGTCTTTAATTATTGCAAAACTTTTGTTTTTAGTGACAAGTCTCACATACAAATCAAGATCCTGGCTTTTTGCGAGAAACGGATCAAACCCACCCACCTCTAAAAAGGCGGCCTTCGATAAACAGATATTTGATCCCCCGAACCCGGGGTTGCTACCGGTGAAGTCGCGTTGAAAATTGAAACTGTCAGGGAGTTCATAGCGAATATAAAGATTTCCTTGCGTATCAAAATCTTTAGACCAAGTGACGATATAATCGGGTTTAGTTCCGATGA
>CAZDFM010000536.1:0-2594 GCA_964504465.1 uncultured Pseudobdellovibrionaceae bacterium
AGTTCGAACACTTCTTTATTATGCAGTTGGTAGGCCTGAACATCTTCTCGGCTTGGAATTAACAGTTGGCGCAATGTGATTTTTCCGCGCCAGCTAGGATTCAAATCCAAAAATTCCGCAAACACCTCAAGTTTTGAATCGATCCCTTTTGAATAATCTAATCGGTCGACCCCGATAATATTTGTTCCTTGCCATTCGGTTTCTTCGCCATTCCAAACAATTCGTTTTTTCTCTGGGCAGCTAAAATCAGTGGGTGAAATTCCAATAGGCAAAGAAGTGATGGGAAGAATCTTACGTGAAGGATTTTTCCCTTCATTAATATAATTATAGTAGTCTTGCATGTTTTTGGCGTATTCAGCCGTGTGGACGCAAATGGCGTCACATTTTGCAAGCGAGCGGATGATTTCAGAGAGTCTCGGGATCTGCTTGGCGATTTTTAGTTCAGGCCAAGGAATATGAAGAAAAAAGCTGACCCGGCGGTGGGGCTGATGAAGTTTTAAAAGTAAGGGAACCATCATGAGCTGATAGTCATGGACCCAAACAGGAAGGCGGCTGTCAGAATTCTTGAGAATGGTATCCGCAAAAAGTGAGTTCGCCTCAAAATATGCTGACCAATCTTCATGTCGGTAGCGAATCAAATCCGTGCGATCATGGAATGCGGGCCAGAGTACCGAGTTCGAAAAACCATTATAAAAATTGCGAAAAGTTTCTGGTTCAATTTCAACGTGTGAGCAGTAGCTCGGAAGTTTTTTAATATAATCTTGAGCCGCCGCCTCTCCCAGACATCCTACCCACTGAGCTTTATCTTCAATATGCGCACTTCGAAGTGCCGAGGCGAGACCACCGTCAGTGTTAACAAAAGTATTTTTTTCTACTCTTACGGGTAATCGGTGGGCCACAACTAAAAATTCGGGGGTCATATTCATCTTCTGCTCTTCTGTCTGCGCTCGAGTTTTCTGCTCAGTACTGGTAAAATGGAGTATGCGCGAAAACCTCAAAATTTATGCAAAGCTCGCGTTACGTTTTTGTGGAGAAAAACCCAAAAACATTTTTTTCAAATTCTTAAGAAATATTTTATGAACGAGAATTCATAATCTTTAGAGAACCGCGAAAAGCTTTGCCCTACTAAATCCTATTATCTTGGAGATGAATTGGATCATGGAGTGACGCGTGCACGTAATGGGCGACAATCAGAATAGCAACATTCAAAGCGATCCGCGTTTAGCAGCTCGG
Source organism: uncultured Pseudobdellovibrionaceae bacterium (assembly GCA_964504465.1). Taxonomy (GTDB): domain Bacteria; phylum Bdellovibrionota; class Bdellovibrionia; order Bdellovibrionales; family UBA1609; genus CAZDFM01. Next base: position 1,234 of record CAZDFM010000536.1, read on the forward strand.
CATTATGCTTTTAAGAAAGCTGAAAAGAGTTTACGGCGCCGAAGAGATCTTGTTGGCGAACAAGACATGTGGGCCGCGCACAGGGCTCTAAATGAATTTAATCTAAATCGTCTGCAGCCTCGAACTCCCACTGAAGACTGGATAGAACAGATTGATACTGACGCTCGGTTCCTCAAACTCGAGGGGCGGATTTTAGATTGGGAAATTTCGCAGATCAAAAAATTAGCAGATGCTCACCCAGAGGATCCAAAAGAATTTATGATGTGGTTCGAAGCTCTGCGCGAGATCGGACCTGGTCAGAATCATGCCCTGTTCGACTATTTGGCAGAAGAGGCAACTCTAGAACAGATGAAGTGGTTTATTACTCAAGAAATTGCGGGCGAAGCGGGCTTTGATGATCTCACTGCGATGACACAAATAAAAATCAGCGAACGCGCTAAACTCGAAATCGCCCGTAACTATTGGGACGAGATGGGGCGAGGTCGCGCCGACGGGATGCACGGGCCAATGCTGTCAAAGTTAGCCACCGAACTGGCTTTGCCAACAACGAATCCAGACGGGATCGTGGCTGAGTCTTTAGCACTCGGAAATATCTTGCTCGGCTTTGCTGCCAATCGCCGCCATGCCTATCATTCGGTTGGCGCGCTTGGGGTCGTCGAGCTAACAGCTCCTGAACGTGCTAAAAAAGTCTATTTGGGTCTTAAACGGCTTGGAGTGAGTTCTGTAGGACAGCGCTATTACTTGCTTCATTCGTCGCTTGATGTGCAACATTCCTTAACCTGGAACAAAGAAGTGATTCTTCCTCTTATCAGTGAAAAGCCTGAAGTAAAAAAATGTATCGCAGAAGGAGCCATGACTCGGCTTCAAGCGGGAAGGCGCTGCTTTGACCGCTACGCCCTCGAATTTGGACTCAAGCTGAAAGATCGGTAGGCATCCATGTCGGGAATTAAATCGGCCGCACTTATTACCTCAGGTGAGTTTCTTAAGAAAAGTGGTTACAAATTTACGACACCCACACCCTTTACCCATAATATCGTCTATCAGCGTGGGCGAAGCACAGCAGGGGACCCGCTCCGCGATTTTTTTGGCTGGAACCACTGGGTGTCAGAATCAGAAATTTCGCCTATTCTATTAAAGTCTTTAAAAACTGCAGAGCTTCTAGAATCTCGAGACGGACAAGTAAAGAGTCGAGTGCGAGCCTCAACCCTGGGCGAACTGATATTTTTTCACTCGAGTTTTCCGACTGAAGATAAAGATTCTATTTTTTTAGGACCAGACTCCTACCGTTTTATTAACTTCATCAACAATCACCTGGGTGCACCCAAGGCTATTTGTGACCTAGGAGCCGGAACGGGGGTTGG
>CAZDFM010000537.1:0-2592 GCA_964504465.1 uncultured Pseudobdellovibrionaceae bacterium
GCGTTGCCAAGTCCGCGTACGATAAAAGATTTTGCACCCATTGAGCCCGGAATAATCCCCAGTTGCCCTTTACGAGCCGACACAGCCCCTTTACGGGTTACAAAAACATCTTCGCCGTAGTGATGTTCTTCTGAAACATAATTGTGGTGACAGTTCACAGCTTGATCTAAAAGCGCAAAAGGCGGAAGCCCCGGAGAATCTCGAAGTGCTTTTACAACAAGCTCCATCATGATCTCGCGGTTAAGACGCGCGTACTCTTGAGCCCAACTGACGGCCTCAACATAATTTTTAAAATTGGGTGAGCCTTCAGAGAAATAAGAAAGATCACGGTCGGGCAAATGAATCGAATGATTCTCCATATCTCGGCGAGCAAGCTCAATGTAGTAGCGACCTATTTTGTTGCCGATCCCACGCGAGCCACTATGAAGCATAATCCAAACGTTTTGCGCTTCATCAAGACAGAGTTCGATAAAGTGGTTACCACCACCAAGGGTCCCAAGCTGCTCAAGGTTTTTAGTATCTTTTAAAGCGCCGCACTTTTCTTGAATGCGTTTAAAACCAGGATTGAGCTCACCCCAAGCCACTTTGTTTTGTTTGGGCATATATTTTTTGTGTTCATTGCGCCCCACCGGAACTTGGCGTTCGATGCGAGAGCGAATCGCACTTAAAGAATCAGGAAGATCTTGCGCTCTAAGCGAAGTTTTTTGAGCGATCATGCCGCAGCCAATATCAACGCCAACGGCGGCTGGGATAATCGCGCCTTTAGTCGGGATGACACTTCCGACAGTGGCACCGATTCCAACGTGAACATCGGGCATGGCGGCCACCCATTTATGAACAAAGGGGAGACTTGCAGTTCTTTGCAGTTGAAGTTTGGCTTCAGACTCAAATGGAACCCCTTGGGTCCAGGATTTTACAAGGCCGCCGGATTCAGAGTTTATAACTTCGTAATTTTGAGAGGTGTGATTTTTCATAAGTAAAAGGTGAGGCGTTTTTAAGATAAAGCAAGCTGGGCGCGGCAATTAGGACGTCGAAATTTAAAGTTTTTGAGACATAACTTGCGAATGAGTGGTGAGAGTTGTGTGAACTTCACAATTAAGGTTAATTTCTCCTTTGCAAAATTTAAGTTTTGAACACGCGCACAGAGAGGACCTTGAAGAATGGCGAATCAAGACAACGAAATGTTAAAGCCCTACAGACTTAAAGAAGGCGACACCATCGGAATCTTCACTCCAACGTATGCGGGCTACGCGCAAAACGAAGAGATGTTTCAAAACGCCATTAAGAACGTCGAAAACTTAGGTTTTAAAATTAAATTAGGCCGGCTTGCGAAAGAGCGAAAAACCCAAGGCTATAGGTCGGCTCCGCCACTTGACCGCGCAAGAGAATTTATGGAGTTAATCGAAGACTCAGAAGTAAACGCGCTTCTTGCCACTTGCGGTGGAGCTAACTCAAGTAGCTTGATTCCATATTTAGATTTCAAAGAAATCAGAGAAGCCAGAAAACCCATCTGCGGCTACAGCGATATCACGTCGCTACATTTAGCGATCACCAAATTCTCAGGGCTTCGGACATTTTATAGTCCATCACTGATGTTATGGTTTGGCGAATGGCCCGACGGCATCCCAGAGAGCACAAAATATTTTTTAGACGCAGTCTCAAACCACATCGAAGGCCCAAGAGAGTTTCATGTGCCAGCAAAGTTTAGCAATCACAAACTAAGCTGGGAAAACGACGACTGGAAGAACATTCCTCGCGAGTGGAAAGATAATCCGGGGTGGAAGGTTTTGAGTCGGGGAGAGTGCGAAGCACCCATTATACCCGCGAACTTGAACACCTTAATGTCGGCCGCGGGCACAAATTACTTTCCGGATTTGTCTGGAAAGATTTTGCTAATAGAAGATTTGGATGCTCCACAGTCGCGTACTGAGAGAAGTCTTCGGCAATTAGATTTGATGGGAGTGTTTGATAAGATCGCGGGGCTGATTGTTGGCAAACCCGAAACCTATGATCAAGAGGGTGCGCCGTTTGATTATGATGATTTGATTTTGGAGGTTGTTGGGGAGCGCGGGTATCCGATTGTGAGTGGGTTTGATTGTAGTCATACTGTGCCGCTTTTGACGGTGCCGTATTATGGGGTGGTTAGATTAAAAACAATGGAAACGGTTGAGTTTGCATTGCTCGATGGAAATTTTGCGGAAAAGTAATAGTTAGTGGCGGCGGGTTTTTGGTTGTTGATGATTTGCTTAGCCGAATCCCTACTGTAATAAAGCAGAATACCCGGGTTCAATTCTCATCGTCTCCACCATTTAATGTCCGCCCGTAAAACGGCGGTTCATTTTTATCAGTTCTAGAACAAAATCACAAACATAGCTTGTAGTGAGCGTTCGTAGCTCTGATTTGAAATATCATGCGACATCATAGTGAGTAATGCCAGTTTGCTGGTTCTTTGTAGTTAGCGGCTGTAGTGAGCAGGATATTGTAGTGATCAAAGAAAGAAGAGGATGCAGTCTGCACCCAACTATTCCAGTTGAAGTCGTATACATATACGTATATATATTCATATATGAAGTTTCGAGATCCGGCACAGAT
>CAZDFM010000538.1:0-2583 GCA_964504465.1 uncultured Pseudobdellovibrionaceae bacterium
CAGAAAGTCTCTTTCAATTTAAGGCAAATGCCTAACATAAGTCCATCCTTCATAAGTCGATAAACGGGCCCTTTTTCTTCGGCTTGGGAGCCGGAGCTGGAGGTAATTGTGCAGGAGCTCGAATCTGCTGATTGATGAGGTTATTGTTCACTTTACCTAAAACACCTTCGACAGTTGCAACTGGCAGACGATCTTTAGATCGGTCACTCGGGTGACGTAACGCCAAGAAGATTGAGCCTGGAGAAGTTGAAAGAATATAAATTAAATCCTGAGCTTCTTTTGGATCGACTTCTACAGTGATAGTGGAAAAGCTCGTATCAGCCCGAATATTTTTAATGAACGTATCGCTTCCTGATGTTTCAAAAAGTCGAGGCAATTCATTGGCTACTTTTAAACCTGTTGCGAGAATTACCACGTCTTGCATAATTGTTTTAACTTCGCGGCGTTGATCAGCACCTTTACCCACATCAAGTGCCGCAATGATATCGATTCTGTCGCCTGGCTTAATGAGTTTTGCAACTCCGCGCATCTCATCAACTGGAATAGCAACCGCACGTTTACTGGGTGAAACTTGAAGAGCTAAACCTGTTACAGGACCAGGGCGCATAATTTTACTCTCAAGAATTTGTTCATCTTTTTTAATTGGCGCGAGCGCGACTTGGCCAACAGCATCTTCTGGATTCGAAATAGAAGTTGGCTGAAGAAAATCCACAGGCTTTTCCACAACCGTAAGCATGGTTTCATCAATCGTTTCCATTTCGTTGATATCTTTGGTTGCAACGACAACTCTTTGTTTTGCACCAAACTGCTTCATCAAGCTTGTGCTTTTTTCTTGCGTGTAGCTATAGAGCAAGAACACTGCGAACAGAGCAGAAAAGACGGATATCCATAGCGTCCTGGTTTCGTTTTGATTCATCGCTGAAACTCCCTTAAATTACTGTCCACAGCTCGCCTTCAAACAGATCCCATAGCCGACTTTTACCCATACAGGACTCATTCCCACTTCTTGGTTTCGAGCTTCTAACTGGTAAACTTTTACGTTGTGATCTTCGATCGAGCGTTTTTCTGCCTCTATGGGTAAGCCAATTGCAATGGGGCGGCTTGTACCCGTGAAATAATCGAACGATGCATCCATGCTCGATTCAGGCTGAGTGCCATGAAACCGCAATTCATGTTCTTGAAAATGCTGAGGAACAGTGTCTGTATCTCGGTGATAAACCAGAACGGTTCTATTTCTAAAGGTTTCAAAGGCAAATGTGCGCGCGGCAATAGAACCCAATATGGCAGTATGAATTTGACCAAAGAATCCCATTCCATATGCGACGAAGATAATAAAAATGACGAGTAGTGGAATGGCTTCAACAGTTGCCATACCTGACTCGCTTTTTTTATGTTTTCTCTTCATTGGAGTTTTCATCATTAACATCCATTGTCCGTATAAGCGTAGTACCCACCGTCAGTTGTAGAAGTCGTGTAGGGAGCAGCCCCCGACACATTTAGGCGCCTGATTCCAACCCAGCGGTTACCAGTAAAGTTTGTGCATTCGGTGGTGTTCACTTCGCGACCAAGATAACTGCCTACGATGGTGTTAAAAGCACTCCCAGTTCCGTCTCCATCAGGCGCAGTCGAACCATAAAAAGGAACATTGAAGTCTAATATGCGAGCCGTAAAATTAGTGGCGACACCAAAAAATCGGTTAGATTGTCCGTTGCCAGACTGGTAGCCTGCGATTTGATCTGTTGCGAGACCAATCATCGGGGGAGAGGTCACTTCGAACCAACCATTTTTATAAAAGGGCTGAAAGATTTCGTGGCTGATGAGTTCGTTAAATTTAGCATCACCCGCCGCCAATTGCACTTCGGGGCTAAAATTACCCGCAAATGAATTTCTTGCAGCAGCGAAAGTGATGTACTGGGTGACTTCGACCACAGTTAAGGTCAATGACAGTGCGAAAAATAAAAACGAAAAGCCCATCACAAGTACAAACGCAAAAAGGAAATCTAAGGTGAGAATTCCGTCTTCGTTATTTATGAGGTCTAACCTAAGTGCAGCCGTTCTCATTGGGCACTTTGTCCAGAAAGCGAGGCGCCGCGCCCTGCGTGGTTTGGATGATAGGCATCAGATTTACCCGGCTCCATCCATACGCCATTTTGAATCATGCCAGCAAGTTTTGACCATGGTCCTGACATCATCTTTGCGAATGTTTCATTCTGTTTTAGCTGACTTGCAGTCGTCATAGTGATGGCGAGCAAAATCGTAAGAATTAAAATCGATTCTAAAATCATCTGGCCGGACTGGTTACGAAGAGTTCTCATACTTGAAAACCTCCGTTAAGTGTCACGTAGGTAAGCCAACCAAAAAGTAATGCCACTGTATAAGGAATACGGTGCAGGTTTTTAACATCAGTACGCGAGGTTTTATTTAAAAGCGAAAGTGTATTTTTGGCGAGTACTAAACCTTGGCCGCTAAACACGGCTTGAAAAATTCCAAACAATGCCCCCCACATAAGTGAGTAAACTGCGGTCCAGACAGCAACATGCCAATTTGTAGCGAGTCCAAGTACAGCGAGTACTTTCATGTCTC
>CAZDFM010000539.1:0-2572 GCA_964504465.1 uncultured Pseudobdellovibrionaceae bacterium
ACACAGGAAATCAAAAAACAAAGAGCCCACGTACTTTCGCTCTAGGTATACGCCACTATGTTGGCGCCTGCGGCGCAATGGCTCTTGAAAATCTATTTCCAATTCTAAGAACGCTTTAGTTTAATAAAGCGCCCAATAAAAATTTAATCGATCACTGCTCAGGAGTAGGCATGCTAAAGCTTTTGTTTGTTAACTTAATAATTTTTCTTTTTATGGGGACGTCGGCTGCTCAAGCTGCCAGTCTCAAGCAGGCATTTTCAGAAGGAAAGTTTAAAGGGCAACTACGAATCTATAACAACACTTTAGCTTTACAGCACGCGCCTGATAAATATGGAACGGCCTTCGGAGGTCGCTTGGGTTACGAAACGAACCAAGAGCATCTTTGGGGATTCTCCTTAGGACTAGGTTATTATACTGCAAATGATCTAGAAACTAACAAAGACGAAGCGATTTCACGTGCGCCGTTTACTCCGACAGTCGATGTAGATATTTTAGGTGAAGCTTTCGCTCGCTGGTCAGGTTACGACACAGTTTTAACGGCGGGACGCCAATTGGTCGTCACTCCTTTTGCAAATCCATCTGATGCCTTTGTCATTCCTGTGACTTACACGGGATATTCGGCCATCAATAAGTCGATCGAAGGGCTTACCTTAAGTGGATACCAACTTTTAAGTATAAAGTCGCGCGAAGCTCAAGACTTTGTAGATGTGGGTGAGTTTGCTTTGGCACGGTACGGAGTTGCGCCTCAACAGACTGAGGGAACTCTTATTTTCGGTGCATCGTACGAAATCAATCGGCTGAAGATTCAGGCATGGCATTACACATTTTCTGATTTATATACGCAGCCTTGGCTCGAAGCTGATTATGCACTTGAGGGAGAGACTTATAAACCTTACTTTTCGACTCATGCAGGACAACAGAAAAAAACTCAAGGCGCTTTACTTGGAGACCAAGATTCAACTTTGTTAGGCGCAAAAGTAGGGGTTAAAGCATTCGGCGCAGATCTGTCGATCGCGACGGAAACCGTTACAAAAGATAGATTCCTTTCACCTTACACGTTCTTCACTGATGCGCTTTATACCAACTCCATGATCACAGGTTTTGGAAATATCGATTCTGGACGCGCATGGAAGGCGATGTTGCTTTACGATATTACCTCTCAGCTTTGGGCTAAACTCAGTTATTCGACTTTCAAATTTAATTCAGGCACCGATATCTCCGAAATGGACTTTGATGTTCGCTATACATTCACAGAAGATTTCGAAGGACTTTCAGCCCTGTTCCGTTTGGGCTATCGTGACGGAGATACGACGCCTGCTGCTTTGCCAGACATGATAGAATACCGAACGCAGTTACAATATTTGTTTTAATTTAATTCTATTTCAATTGAGACGACTGGAGAAAATAATGAGATTTATAAAGCTCTTCACAGTGATTGGTTTCAGCATTTTAACTGTTTCGGCTAAAGCACAAGAAAAAGGGCTAACGAAACTTAGGATCGGTTGGCAGGTTCCCTGGGCTACCCAAGGTCAAATTGTTCAGATCTGGAAACACACTGATATTCTGAAAAAACACGGTATAGAAGCTGAATTTGTGGGCCGCACTTATGGTCCTCAGTTAAATGAAGCGGCACTCGCTGGTGAATTAGATGTTATTCTCACAGCGGATCAACCTGCCGCTGCGCTATTTTCTAAAGATAAAGGTTGGGTCGGGGTAAGTCGTCTTATGTACAATCGCACGCTAACGTATGTTCCGCCTCATTCAAAAATTAAAGATGTAAAAGGGCTAAAGGGCAAAGTTATTGGATTGCCAGTGGGTGCTGCCGCCGAGCGAGTGACAGTAGCCGCTCTCCAAAAGAATGGTTTGGATCCCAAAAAAGATGTGAAGATCATCAACCTAGGAATTTTAGAACAAGGCCCACTTATCTCTCAAGGAGCAAAAGAGCTAACCTGGGGCAACTTTGATGCTATGAGTGGCTTTGATCCCGCTCCTGCAATCTTCGAATCAAAGGGATGGATCCGCGTCCTTGATATCGGAAAAGTAGTATCTATGGTGCTGATGAATAAAACTTTTCTGGAGGCAAATCCCGGCGTGGCGAAGAAATTAAATACTGCTCTCATTGATGCTTACGACTATTACCGCCAGAACCAATCGACTGCGAACACCTGGTTTATGAAAGAAGCTCAGCTTAAGGAGGCCAATCAAAAAGCGTGTGAATTAGCAGCCTCGATTGAGCCCAATTTAAAGGCAAAATCACGCTCCGATATTCGGGTTTCATTTAACGAAGATGACTTCTCGGTCATCCAAAGTGCTGCAGACTTCTTGCAGCCCCAGCTTAAAAAACGCGTCGATATGAAAACTTTTGTAAACAACAAATACACCGAAAGCTTGACGAAGTAGGCTGGGTTTCAATGCCGAAACTGGACTTTCGGTTTAACCGGGTTGAGGTAGAATTGATGAATGAGGTCAATTCTCCTCAAAATTGGATCGCTTGTTTCTAATACTTTGAACCGTCCGCTCAAAGTCGTCGTCATTTGTTGCCTCCTTATCTTTGTAAATTTGGTGCTCGAGG
>CAZDFM010000540.1:0-2565 GCA_964504465.1 uncultured Pseudobdellovibrionaceae bacterium
TTTCAATGGTGAAATCGAGACACTTCAGTGGGTCATATTGTCAGATGGTGGGACAAATTTTCCCATTCAATGAATTCCGTGTCCTCCCTATAGCGCATTCAATGCCGTTCAGCTTTCCGGAAACAAAGCTTAAGGTGGCATTAAATTTGAAGTCTCAAATCTCCAATGAGAAATGTTATTTATATTTTTTCGGTTTTAGTAGTCCTGTACTCTGAGAGTGCGTTGCCTGAAGACATAACGCTTGATGCCTATATTGCTGAGGTTGAAACATCAAACCCACTGCTTAAATCCGCAATAAATCGAAGTGAGGCACTTACCTATCGTGTTAGACCAGCCGGTACTTGGGATGACCCATTCATTGCGGTCGGGATTGATGACCAACCCTTTAAAGGCGAGGATACGACATCGGTGCGTCGATATCAAATTAGTCAGAGTGTACCATTTCCTGGAAAGCTTGGTGCAAAGCAAAAAAGTGCAGAAATGCGGGCAGCCTCCGCACGAAGTGATGTACAGACCCAAAAACGTGAGTTGGTAGTTCTCGCCACTCAACTTTTTTTCAGACGCTATTACAATCAACATGCTATTGAGGCAACCGAACGAATTCATAATTTGGTCGAAGAAATTATGAGTAGCACTAAGTCTAGGTATAAAACTGGAGAGTCGGGCCACCATGACTGGCTGTTAACCAAGATTGAACTTTCGGTTTTGGATATCGAGAGGCTTAAACTGTCTAGAGAGCAAAAGACTCTCTCGGCAATGTTCAACGAATTGCGTAATCAGCCGCCGGAAAAAGCAATCGGTACGCTTAAAGTAAACCTTAATCAATCAGTCGAAAGACAAACCGATGTTGAGGGCTTGCTTAAGGATCAGCCAGAGCTAGCTTCGCTAGACTCTTTAGTTAGCGCTGCAGAACAGGACCAGCGTGCGGCCAATCTTTCCTATTTCCCAGATTTTGTATTCCAGGGGATGATGATGGAGCCCCGAGGTATGAAGTCGGCGGCGGGCAATGGCATGGATGGGACAGAGCCTGAAATGAGCGGTTCCAGCTGGGGGTTCATGGTGGGCATGAGTCTGCCTATTTTCTTCTTTCGAAAGCAGAGTGAGCTTGCTTCTGCCGCAAGCCGTGAGCGCGCTGCAGCTGTTTTTGAAAAACAGAATCTGGAAAATCGAATTCGTAGTGAAGTTGTGGATGCACAAGAACAACTAAGAACAGCGCAGGACACAGCTCGTCTTTATAAGGAATCAGTTATTCCTACCACAAATTTGGCCGTATCAAATGCGCGGACGGGATACGCAGCAAAACGCTTACCTTTATCCCAATTGCTTGAAACTCTTAAGGCGCAGCGGACACAGGAACTTGAATTTTTGGCCGCGCAGATAGACGTCGAACTTGCGCGCACCCGACTTAAAGAAGTCCTATCTTCTCCCCCTATGCTTCGGCTAGCGCCAGCTCGTCCAACGTTTTTCGGTGGTGGCGGCATGGCTCCTGGAATGTCGAGCACAGTCAATATGGGCAGCGGAATGAGTGGGCCGAGTCGTAGTAAATCGGGAGGACGCGGCTCCGGTTCTAGTGAAGGTACCAAAACTGGAATGGAGGGAATGTGAAAACATGTATCCTAGTTAGTTTGATTTGTTTTAGCTTACCGTTATTCGCGCAAACACATAGCGGGTCGCATGGAAAGCTTGAGAAAAAGCAACCGGCTGTCGCAAAGATTAGGGAGGAGCCACGCACGGCAATCGAAGTCCCCGAACCACAGCAGCGCAAGATGGGTATCAACACCACCAAGGTCATAAAGAAAACCGTAAACCATACAATTAGAACGGTAGGCACAATTACAGCCGATCAAACTAAAGAAGCTCATGTCCATACTCGAATAAACGGTTGGATAGAAAAAGTTTATGCGGATTACGTGGGTAAAACCGTTCGTAAAGGTCAACCATTATTTGACCTCTACAGTCCTGATCTGGTGTCGACGCAAGAAGAGTATCTTGCCGCGCGCAAGCAGTCCGGTGCGGGTCAAGAAATTGCCGCCGCAGCAGCAGAACGCTTAAAATTATGGGGAGTTCCTAATTCCGAAGTTGTGCATATTCGTACGATGGGCAAAGCGAAACGAGCCATCACTTTTAATTCGCCGGTCGACGGCGCAGTAATTAACAAGACCGCAATCAATGGAATGTATATTACCCCAGAAATGGAGCTGTATCATATTGCAGATCTGTCTCGGGTTTGGATCTTGGTTACGTTATATGAGTATGATGTCGCTACAATTTCAGTCGGCGATCAGGCCGAAATTCAGCTCCCCTATGATCCTAGCAAGAGCCTTACGGCAAAGATAAGTTACATCTATCCAGAAATAGATCTTGAAACAAGAACCGCAAAAGCTCGAATCGAATTGGACAACACTAAGCAAACTTTGAAACCCGGAATGTTTGCAACTGTCCATCTTAAAAAGAATTTGGGTGAGGCTATTATAATTCCGGACGACGCGGTGATTGATACAGGCATGCGAAGCATCGTATTTGTAAAAACATCTGCCTCTCGATTCGAGCCTCGAGAGATCAAGG
>CAZDFM010000541.1:0-2564 GCA_964504465.1 uncultured Pseudobdellovibrionaceae bacterium
CACTAATTGGACGAGTTGCGCGGCATGAACTATCGTCTCTCATCGTCTTAATACAATTGCTCTCTCCGCAGATCACGAGAGCTTCAGACTTTGCTATGTGCCGATTGCGCTGTCTAAACTCCTGAATCAACTTTTCCTTCTGTATTCGCCCTTCGGTCGAGGTGGCAAAGTGTCGGACAAACTGTTTATGTGTTAGCCGACCACGATCTCTCGTGAACACCTCAACGAAAGTCACTTCTTTTTCCATTCCGCCACATTCCAATATGACCGTTTTCGGGTATGAGCGCGTCTCAGTGAATATTCGGTCAGAGCTTACGCTGACTTTTCCACCTTGATCGTCGATGGTATAGAGCGCGAACATCACCGTGTCGCATCTCTCTCGCTCCGCCAGCTTCATGATCGGTTTCAAATGCTCACCAAAACATTTCTCACCGAGATCACGACTCACCAGCATCACTTGCTTTCGGATACACCTCTGCCTCTTCGCCGCTGACGGGCGACTTGTCGTTGCCATGTAACTCTCCTTATTATGTTTATTATTTTATAATAGTGATCCGATACCCTCAACCAACCGACGTCCAAACATCCTAAAATCCCCATAGAAATCACGAGTTTTCATCGGCGCGTTGATCGGAAAGAAATGGATTTTTCAAATTCAACGGATGGGTGGGCAGGGTTATAAAATTGGGATGGAACTATCAAACGTCAGCCGCGCATTCGCGGCGCTCGAAGAACTTGACCAAATCAAAGGACAAGCGAGAAATCAGCGCCTCGAACTTCTTACGCGTCACCAGGATAACTATGAGCTAAAAACTGTGTTTAGGTTGGCGACCGATTGGCGCTTAGAATTCGGAGTCCTGACGACTGGACTTGGAGTGCTTGACCGGAGGAATACGACCACAGTCGAACATAGTTGGCGGGTTAATCTGATTGAAGCCTTCGAACCTTCACGACTACTGACGAATCGAAAGAAGGTGATGGCTTTTTTGCAGGAGTGTCACCCTCTTGTGGGCAAGTGGGCATTACGGACGCTTGATCGGGATCTTGGAGTTTACCTATCAACCAAGATGCTGGCCAAGGTATGGGGTGATGAGGTCTGCGTGCCTTTTCAAGTGCCGCCATTGACGACCTCGCGGCCTGACGCTGTTCGCACTTTAATATTCGTGCATCAGGGTAGACCCGTTACTTATACAGCCAACTTCCGCAAGTTCAACACAGCGAATGACTGCTTTGGCAAACAGATAGCAAGAATTCAAAATGACTGCGTAATTGAAGGATGGGTAACGTCGAATGACTGGACTCTAACCCAGTCGTTGCTCACGCACCACGCCTCCACATTGAGCAAAGGCGGTTTCAAGTCGCTTTACTACGGCCTTCGCTTTGAAGCCGTGAGCTTTTATCATGGTGACAATTATTATCGAGGCGATTTCAGGCCGGATCGACGCCGCCTGATCGAAACCGTGATTGGCCTTAACAAGCGGACTTCAATTACTTTGTCACAGGCATCAGGTCTTACTCGAGAACATGCGATAGATGCCGGCTGCCCATAGGGCACCTTTAACGATCGACCATTTTTTCAATTGTTCGGCAATCTTACTTGATCCCTGGGTGGAAACATCTCTAACAATGATTTCATTGCCATAGATGCCGACCACAATCATCTCCGCTGCCTTACCTGAATCATCGGTCCACATGAATTTACTTTTCGGTTTGACCAGAATTTGATTCTTGCCTTTGCCGACCCTAAGCATCTTCTCCGCAACTACTTCAGCAACAAAATTGAGTTTTGCCATTCCAGCCTCCTAAGACCAAATAACCAAGTCGTGTCCCACAATCCTACACCTTTGTGGGACGCCAAAAGTGGATCGGCTGTCTTAATGATTTCAATCGTTTGGCAGGCCGACTTCTATAGGACATTGTGGGACAACGGGATCTTATTCTAAAAGACTCCCTTCGATGCTCCCTTAACAATTGCAGCAATTGCTGCGATCTTGTCTGTGTCTGGAGTCGTAACGAATAGAATATTCCCAATTAATGTGTAGTCCTTTGGGTCGATGTTGTTTTCTCTAAGAGCATGGATAACGTCGGGTAGTTTGTTCCAAGGTAAATACTGATACTTCGTTGCAAACATCGCTTTGTTGACTTCATCAATCACGCCCTTAATAAATTTTTCTCCCCTTGCTAAATTGCCAGTAACTTTGTCCCATGCCCGAGCCCTCAAATCAGGTACGACATACGACACAGGATTTGCATCTGTCCCACCGATACTAGTGGAAGTAAGCTCACAGTCTTCAATTTGCTGATGGAGTTTGGCTAAGCTTGCATCTAACTCAGCACCAGTAAGACTTCCTTCTTTTGCCTTTTCGAGTATTGAACGTGTATAGTTAATAATAGTGGTGTACTTGGTTGCCTCTTTTAGATGAGCTTGAAACAGTGATTTAAACATTTGGTCTCCTCGCTTTTGACCCATTTTACTTACGTAACTCAAATTTTTCTCAGAACAGAATCTCTGTCAAAAGCAATTGTGAAAACTTATCGGCACTCCCTTAGCGAACGTTCTACTG
>CAZDFM010000542.1:0-2563 GCA_964504465.1 uncultured Pseudobdellovibrionaceae bacterium
ATTTTGGCGGCATTGTCATAGCCAATATGGGGATTCAGCGAAGTCACAAGCATCAGTGAGTTTTCTAAGTGTTGTTTAATTTTTTTGGTGTCAGCTTGAATGCCCACAACACAGTTTTCTCTAAAACTTGCGCAGGCATCGCCTAAAAGACGAATCGAATTTAGAACGTTAAACACAATGACCGGTTTAAAAACGTTCAATTCAAAGTGACCTTGAGATCCCGCAACTCCGACCGCTACATCATTCCCCATTACCTGTGCACAAACCATAGTCATTGCTTCGCTTTGAGTTGGGTTTACTTTACCAGGCATGATTGAAGAACCCGGTTCGTTTTCGGGGAGCATAAGCTCGCCGATTCCGCAGCGAGGACCGCTTCCAAGAAGCCGAATGTCGTTTGCGATTTTCATCAGCGAACAGGCCAGAGTTTTAGTCACGCCGCTAAAGTTTACTAAAGCATCGTGAGCGGCTAAGGCTTCAAATTTATTTTCGGCACTAACAAAAGGCAGGCCTGTTTCAGTCGCGATGTTCTTAGCCGCCTTAAGGGCAAAATCAGGATGAGTATTAAGTCCCGTCCCCACGGCGGTACCACCGAGCGCCAGCTCATAAAGATACTCAAGAGCATTTTGTACGCGCTTAATGCCGTGACGAAGTTGAGTCGCATAGCCTGAAAATTCTTGGCCCAAAGTTAAAGGTGTTGCATCCATTAAGTGAGTGCGGCCAATTTTAACCACAGAACTAAATTCTTTAGCTTTTACATCTAGGGCGTCGGCTAATTTTGTAAGTTCAGGAAGTAAGTGTTCATGGATTCTTGAAACGACGGCGATGTGCATAGCCGTCGGAAAAGTGTCGTTAGATGATTGCGCCTTATTGACGTCATCATTGGGGTGAATGCCTTTGCTTCCAAGCTCGCCACCCATAATTTGGATGGCGCGATTGGCGATCACTTCATTGGTGTTCATATTTGTTTGGGTGCCGCTCCCCGTTTGCCAAACAACAAGGGGAAAGTGGTCATCGAGTTTGCCTTGAATCACTTCGTCAGCGGCTTTCATTACGGCGTCTGCTTTTTCATTTGTGAGGTAGCCAATCTCAGCATTAGTTTTGGCCGCACATTTTTTTAAAATCCCTAAGGCCTTGATCATCTCGCGCGGAAACTTATCGCCTCCGATTTTAAAATTTTGAAGAGACCTTTGAGTTTGCGCGCCCCACAGTCGATCTGCTTGGACTTTAAGCTCACCCATACTGTCTTTTTCAACGCGATAATCCACCCTAACCTCCGGCAATGTCTTGAAAGAATTTGGCCTTTAAATACGGCTTTTTACTGAGGGAGCTAATATAAAGGGGGGTGGGGCTATTTTGCAACTTCTATAGCATCGTGAATTTGACTATATGAGTTGCAAAAAGGGCGACGGGCCCCTATCAATAGCTATGCAGTACTGGTTGATGAAATCTGAGCCTGAGGTCTTTTCGATATTTGACCTTGAAAAAAAGAAGACGGTCCTCTGGGACGGCGTCCGCAATTATCAGGCTCGTAATTTTATGATGAACGATATGGACCTTGGCGACTTGGTTTTGTTTTATCATTCCAATGCAACGCCCGCTGGCGTCGCAGGGATTGCACGAGTTTCTAAAGTGGCGAGCGTTGATCCTTCGCAGTTTGATAAAAAATCAGAATATTTTGATCCCAAGTCGACAAAAGAAAACCCTCGCTGGTTTTGCGTTGAGGTTGAGTTTGTTCAAGCTTTTAAAACTGTTTTAAGTCTTGATGAAATGCGTGCCGATCCAGCACTTGAAGAGATGCTTGTGTTAAAACGCGGGCAACGTTTAAGTGTACAACCCGTTAAACGCCAACACTTTGAGCATATTTTAAAATTGAAGACTGAAACTCTCGCTCCAAGTTTACAGCTCTAACTTTTTTCTGAGAACACCGTGAACCCAAAGCCACCTTTTATACTCTTAGCTCCGATGGAAGGTGTCGTAGATGTCGTCATTAGACATTTGCTCTCGGAACTCGGTGGAGTCGACCGGATGGTCACCGAGTTTGTTCGCGTCACCGAGCGTTTACTGCCCGACCATGTCTTTTATAAATACTGTCCCGAGCTATTGAGTAACAAGGGTTTGTCGGCTCATGGAGTCCCCGTCTTTGTTCAGCTCCTCGGCGGACAAGCTTCGGTACTCGCTGAAAACGCCGCACGTGTAGTTGAGCTAGGTGCTTTAGGAATTGATTTAAATTTTGGTTGCCCCGCGAAGACCGTGAACCGCCACGATGGTGGCGCAACTCTGCTCAAAAATCCTGAACGCCTTTACGACATTATTTCTTCGGTTAAGGCTGCGGTTGATGGGCGTGTGCCGGTCACCGCAAAAGTTCGTTTAGGTTTTGCCGATAAAACCTTAGTGCGCGAGATCGCCTCGGCCGTTGATTCTGCGGGAGCTGCTTACATGACAGTTCACGCGCGAACAAAATTTGAAGGTTATGCTCCGCCCGCTCACTGGGAATTTATTCGAATGATTCCTGAAGAAGGAGGACGGCGAGCGCATCGCCGGCCTGCAGATGGTGGAAGTGCTC
>CAZDFM010000543.1:0-2539 GCA_964504465.1 uncultured Pseudobdellovibrionaceae bacterium
GTAGTCGAGGCGCTGTCTGAAATCGGCGTAGAAGGTGTCTCTGTCTCTGAAATTCGTGGGTTTGGCCGACAAAAAGGGCGCACTGAAATCTACAAAGGTGCTGAGTACGTTGTCGATTTTCTTCCAAAAGTAAAAATTGAAGTTGTCCTGTCGGATGAGCTTTGTCCGTCTGCCGTCGAAACTATTCGACAAGCGGCGCATACAGGCAAAATTGGCGATGGAAAAATATTTGTTTTGCCTGTCGAGTCCGTAGTTCGAATTCGCACAGGCGAAACTGATGATGAAGCTATTTAAAATTATTTTTAAAGCTAAAACGACCTTAAAACTTTATTAACCGGGAGTATCAATGAAGCCAAATGATGTCATAACATTTGCCAAAGAGCGCGGCTGCAAAATGGTGGATTTTAAATTCACTGATCTTATAGGAATGTGGCAACACTTCACCATTCCGCTTTCTGAACTTAACACCGAGGTATTTGAAGAGGGCCTTGGGTTTGATGGCAGTTCAATGCGCGGCTGGAGAGGAATCGAAGAGTCAGACATGGTTGTAATGCCCGATCCCACAACTGCTCAAATTGATCCTTTTATGGAAGTTCCTACTCTCTCATTAATTTGTGACATCGTAATGCCTGAGACTTTCGAACCCTATAATCGCGATCCACGTCAAATTGCGAAGCGCGCATTAGCTTATCTCCAATCGACCGGAATTGCCGACACGGCGTACTTTGGACCTGAAGCCGAATTTTTTATTTTCGACGATGTCCGTTTCGAAACTACTCCTAACGGTAGCTTTCACCAAGTTGATTCGGATGAAGCCGCTTGGAACTCAGGCCGCGATGAAAACGGCGGCAACTTAGGTTACAAAACCCGCTCTAAGGAAGGTTACTTCCCTGTTGCTCCAAGCGATACACTTCACGATCTTCGCACTGAAATCTGCCTTGAGTGTGAAAAAGTTGGCATTCAAATCGAACGTCAGCATCACGAAGTTTCCACAGCTGGACAGTGCGAAATTAACTTCCGCTTTAGCACTATCGTAGACGTCGCAGACAAATTAATGTGGTTCAAATATATCGTAAAAAACGTTGCGCGCCGACACGGTAAAACCGCGACCTTTATGCCAAAGCCGATCTTTGGAGATAACGGTTCAGGGATGCACTGCCATATGTCTTTATGGAAAGATGGAAAGCCACTTTTTGCGGGAGATAAGTACGCAGGTCTTTCGCCTTTAGCACTTAATTTTATTGGCGGCGTTCTCACTCACGCTCCGGCTTTATGCGCGATCACAAACCCCACGACTAACTCTTACAAGCGTTTAGTTCCAGGTTTTGAAGCTCCTATTAAACTTGCTTACAGCTTTAAAAACCGCTCAGCAGCAATGCGTATTCCCAATACAGGCTCAAATCCTAAAGCAAAACGCATCGAGTTTAGAACTCCAGATGCGATGGCGAACCCTTACCTAGCTTTTGCCGCTTTGCTTATGGCGGGCGTAGATGGAATCCAAAACAAGACAAACCCAGGCGATCCGCTTGATAAAGATATCTACGGTCTTCCTCCCGAAGAAGCCGCAAAAGTTCCTTCGGTACCAGCGACACTAAACGATGCGTTGAATAATTTTAAACGCGGCAATGAATTTTTGCGAATGGGCGACGTTTTTACTGAAGACATGATCCATAATTGGATTCAGTACAAATATGAGAAGGAAATCATCCCCTCTTATCAGAGACCGACTCCTTACGAGTTTCACTTGTACTACGATCAGTAAAATTTTTAACTTAAATGTGACTTCTTTGAAAACCGACCCCCGAGGTCGGTTTTCTTTTTGTCATTCGATGCGACCCATGCTTTTATCATGATCAAATCAGCAGCGAAGGAGATTTTATGGCCAGCGATGATCTAATCACATATATGGGATATCTTTGGTTATCTACAGAGGACGGAGTTCTTACCATCGGGATCAACGATGACGGCTTACAGGAGTTCTCTGAGATTAATGGAATTAACCTTCCAGCCGAATCTGAAGAAGTAAGCGCTGATGAAGTTTGCGGAGATCTTGATACGGATCAAGGCCCTCTGAATATTTATTCGGCCGTAAATGGAACTGTTTTAGAGTTAAATGAAGCGATTGTTGAGAACCCTTCCCTTATTATGGAAGACAACTGGGGCGATGGCTGGCTTCTCAAGATCGACCCGGCAAACGCAGATGACTTAGATAATTTAGCTAAAGCGAGCACTAACGACGACGACAGCGATTAAGCGGACTCTTTCGAAAAGGCACCGTGAAATTTCTAAAAGAATGTTCGCGTTACTTAGGTCAGAACAAAAAATATTGGCTGCTGCCTATAGGTTTATTTCTCTTACTTTTTAGTTTTCTTGTGCTCTATAGCCGCTTCAATAGCGTCAACCCTCCGATATACACGGTGTTTTAACTGACACTTAGAAGCTATTTTCTCAAATGCGCCCCATATCGCAAACTTTTAGACCGACTGAAGTGGTTCGAAATGCGGTTCGCTATCTCGTCCTCTAGTATCTCATTACCGAG
>CAZDFM010000544.1:0-1885 GCA_964504465.1 uncultured Pseudobdellovibrionaceae bacterium
GGGATCTTTATCCTTAAGTTGGTCGATCATTTGTTTTCTGATAGCGGACAAGCAGTCCTCCTGAGGCTACGAGCTGACTTAAATCAGCCTATCGCCCTGCCTTAAGGCCGCACAAGAAATTTTTGTATCTTGCGTCCATCAAACTGAGGCTCGCGATTTTAAGGCCAGTAGGCTGGGTTACCACAAAAATATAGCTCCCTGCGATGACTGAAAAGTAGGCTTCATTTGTTGTGGTGAGTAATACACCCTTTTGCAAAATCTCATTTTTAAAATATTTTGTGATTTCGATGAAATGATCACAACCTACACCGTGGGTTTGACTTCCCTGAATTTGGCGCTGGTAGCGTGGCACAAAGTAAACCCGAAGGTGCTTTAAATCTTCTTCCGCTACAAATGCCTCGGTGAGTTCCATGCGCATAGTAAAGAGGCCACGGCCTTCACGTACATAACTTGAAATATCAATCTGTGCGCCACCGGCAGGAATTTTAAACGTGACGTTTTCTTCGAGCGACTTCCCGCCCTGTTTTTCAAAGTGAAGCTTAAGCCCTAACATCTCCCGAGGGATTTCCATTTTTAATTGTAAGTCAGTTCGGATGTCGACGGGGTCTTCGGTTCTGACACGCTTAATATATGTTTGTTCGATTTCTTGTACGAGTAGTGCTGGCACTTGAATGTCTTTGTCGGACTTAGTGACACGGCCTTCGATACCCCAGGCTAAGATTGGGAGCATCAAACAAAGGCTCAACAGAGCGCGAGTCATTTTAAAACTCCCAATTTTTTTTGCGGGCGCGCGTAATCAGAGAAGTCACCGGAGTGTAATCACTGGCCACGTTATGCGCAGGCCAAATGTAGCGCTTGAATTCTTCGCGCATTCCCTCTTGAAAAGCAATTTGCGCAAGACCAGCGTTAGCTTCGAGAGATGCTGGATTCGTGTTCAACAGCCGCTTAAAGTATTGTTTGGCTGAATTAAAATCGCCTGACTGATAATAAAACTTTCCTTGGAGAATGAGAGGCAGCTCGAATTCTCCGCCTCGATCGAATTCAAGTGCTTTACCTAAAGCTACACTCCCCGATTGCCCCTGACCGATCGACTGTAAAATATAAGCGCCTGCTGCCTGAACTAAAGGATCGCGTGGACTTCTCTGAAGAGCCGTTTGAATTTCGGTATTGGCTTCATGTGACTTGTCAGCTTTTAAATAACACAATCCCGTAAGCGCTGCCACTCTGCCGATCGGGCTTAGCGTTCGGGTTAATGGCAGACAGTAAACCAAGAGTTCGTTCCACTGAACTTGGTTTCGAATCACAAAGATATTATGTGTGTGGAGTTCGGTCGCCATTGGATCAATATCTAAAAATCGAGTTACGGTTTCTTCGGCCTGTACTTTTTGTTCGGTGATAGATTGTAGGTAAGCAATCAGAAGCAAAGCTTCTTGTCGGTAGGCTAAATACTTTTTCTGATGCGTTTCTAAAATCTTGATGGCTTCTTTAAGGTAGTTAAATTTTTTCTCAGACTGTGCGAGCAGAATCATAGTTTTAGCGAGCATCAAAGGGACTACTCGATCATTTGAACCTTGGTTGATCGCCTGCTCAAAAAACTTTTTAGCTTTGGTGAATTCACGCTTTTGTAGCGCCACTACTCCGAGGTCCGCCATGGCGGGAGTGTAATTGGGGTTTTGTTCAAGCGCCCTTCTGAAATAATTCTCAGCGCCGCTTAGATTGCCATCTTTGTAATCGGCAATTCCCATACTGGTTAAAAGCTGAGGCTTAAAATCAGGACGAGCTGCCATAGCTTGCTCGAGAATTCTGCGCCCGATAACCGTTTGGCCTTCGTACTGGACAATTAAAGGACCGAGATAATGTAAATAGGTCGTGTCATTGGGAGCAA
>CAZDFM010000544.1:1895-2534 GCA_964504465.1 uncultured Pseudobdellovibrionaceae bacterium
CTTTTTAAAAACACCTAAGGCCTCTGGCAGTCGGCCTTCGACAACGAGCTGTTCACCTTCGTTGATTAAATCTTTTGCTGAGGTTTGAGTCTGCTGCGGAACTTGTACTAGTTTTTTATAACCAATAAATCCAAGCACCGCGAGAATCACGATCCCGGTAGTAAGCCATAGCCACCTTGAAGCGGTATCCGCTTTTTCGTGAATGCTATTGTTATGGTTTAAGCCGCCAGCTTGGTAGCGAGAGGTTACCACGGGCGAAGTTTTAGGACGCGAAACTTCTTCGGGAATATCTTCGTAGACAATCTCTTTCATGGTGCGAGACGCGAAACTTACTTCGTCGGTGAGTTCGTCCATGATTTGCGAATTCATGGGTTCAGTTAAACTTGCCGTCTGACCGTCTGTTGAACCCGTAAAAGTTTTGTCGGCAACGTCGCCGGTTGCTTCTTTTCTTAAATCTTCAATGATCCGTTGAAATGGAGGAAGGTCACGCAAATAACGAAAGCGCCTTTGCGGCTGAGCCGCTTCATCAAGCACGACGATCTCTCGTGTCTTCAAAAGCTCTTCAATTTGTTCGAGGCTGTAGGGACCCATAATTCGGCCCGAGCTCTTCACCAACCACGGCAAGCTATCTTCACTTCT
>CAZDFM010000545.1:0-2532 GCA_964504465.1 uncultured Pseudobdellovibrionaceae bacterium
AGGGCCCGTCGCCCTTTTTGCAACCCGCCGGGTTGCAAAAAGGGCGACGGGCCCTTTTAAAAAAAGAACCCGTTTTTCAACGAGTTCTTTTTATTCACTTTGCCTTGGTTGTATTGAGTTCCGAATCGGAACTTGAGTTACTTCCGCGGCGGAAGTGAGCTTTAGATGCTTGCTCGGTCAGAGCCTTCTACTTTTACTAGTTTGTTGTATAAGCCCATGATCAAAATTGTAGGAGTCCAAAGACCTACGAAGTTTGCGGCAGTGCCACGGCCGGCGGCGCGGAGGCCAGCAGAAAGAGCAATGCTTCCAAGACCAATCATCAAAAATGCAAGAGATGGAATTTTTGCAGTTTGTTGTTCGATGGTTTTTGTTAAGCCACCTTCCATTCTTGCGCTACCAGGGATGTTATCCATCGCAGTTTTTGCTTTTCTAGATACTTCATTAACTACTTGTGATGCTTGCACTCTAAACCTCCAAGGTTTTTGTCAAAAGTTAGAAGTCAAAGCTAACAAAAAGCCCGGTTCGATACCTGTTAAATCCATGATGATATTGTTGGGTTTTTCACAAGGAATTTGGAAGAGGCCTACACTCAAATAAAAAACCCCGGGAGGAAACCTCCCAGGGTGGGCTTAAGAGTAGATAAGTCTGTGGGCTCCTACTCAAAAAACTTTGTAATCCTTCTTATGGCCATAAGAATGAGAATCTGGGTGACTTGAAACTGCCCGCATAGCTTCAGGTCTTCAATGCTTAAGGAATACTCTCTAAGTTTGGCAGTCGTTGGTTTTTAAGGACCACCCGTGAGGGTGATCCTTAAAGTCAGAGCTGCGTTACTTATACGTTGTTACTTTTTGAATTAAGCGAGAAGTCTTAATGCCGCACTACCGTTTTGATTGCTTTGCGCCAATACCGCAACGGAAGCTTGGTTTAAGATCTGAGCCGAAGCCATTTCTGCGGATTCATAAGCTACGTCAGTATCGGCGATACGTGAACGAGCGGCAGAAAGGTTTTCGTTTTGAATATCTAAGTTGCTGGTCGTCATCTGTAATCTAGATTGAACCGCACCAAAGTCAGCGCGCATTTTACCTAACATCACAAGGGCTTCATCCACTTGTGAAAGTGTATCGCGAGCACCGTCTTTATCAGACACGCTCAACCCGTCGATCCCAATCGCGGAAGCTGTAGCATCTGCGTTGATGTTGTACTTGATGACGTTTTCATCACCAGCAAATGGACCTACGTGATACTCGAGTTCTTCGCCCGTACCATCTAACAATTGTTTGTTACCGAATCGTGTCGACTTGGCGATACGATCAGCTTCACTTGTTAACTGTTGAGCTTCTTGATCTAAGAATTCTCTTTCGACGTCGCTCACTGTATCAGAAGCAGCTTGTACTCCTAATTCTCGTAAACGGATTAAGATATTATTGATTTCGTTCAATCCACCTTCAGATACCTGAATCAAAGATTGAGCGTTGTAGGCGTTGTTACGCGCCATTTTGATACCTACGACCTGTCCGCGAATGTTTTCTGAGATCGCGAGACCCGCAGCATCGTCTGCAGCTTTTACGATTCTTGAACCTGATGATAGAGCTTGTTGTGAGTGCTCTAACCGTGACTGCTGCTTACCTAAAGTCCGTTGCGCCGCAATTGACGCTACGTTTGTATTAATTCTTAAGCCCATGATAGCCTCCATTTGTTTTGGAGAATCCGTTTTCCATACATGTTCTCGCTCAGCCCACAGCCGGAATGACCGTTTGAACGAAAACTCGCAGACCATTCATGGTCAGAAATTGTTAGTGGAGACTGATGCTCACGGGACGGTGACTGCCATCCCGTATGCATCCCTTGTTAAGCCTTCGTTAGAGTGACTGCTGAAACGAACTCTTAATTCCGGTGCTCCAATGTGTTCAGGTAACTTCTCGGCTTTGGTCCAGGAAGCTTTAGGCCTTTGGTCTAGTCTAGTTTTTACGCAACGCATCTTGTGCGCGTACTTGTTGAAGAACTTCTCTAAAAAAATATTTTAGAATTGTTGGATTTTCTGTCTACTCTTTTTTGGACGCGACGCATTGTGTGTCAGGAGAAAACAGAAGATGGCTACGTTGCCACTTACCTATAGAGGTATTCACCCTTTTCGTGGACACGGCATCCATGCCTCACTGCCGGTGGGTACAGCGTCCAAGCTGCGGCAGAGGTCCACGAAAAGGGTGAATACCCCTATAGATAAGTGGAAGCAGATCTTCTGTTTTCTCAGATCAAATGGTGGGTAAAAAAATTAAAAGAAATCAACAACGAAAGTATTTTTAACTAAGCATCAAAACTACGCACAACCATAAGTAACAAAAACTAGAAGACACCACTCCGAAATTTATCCTGTGAAGCCGAGAAGAGAGTTTTAGACTTTGTTGATTAAGAGGCGAAAGATTTTTGGAACTCGCTTTTTCTTTTTTCTTCTTCAAACTTTTAAAAAAAAGGTTTCGTTCCGGTAGTTTGTTGTGAGGGGGTACTTACCCTTTTGCGGGACACGCCATCGTG
>CAZDFM010000546.1:0-2512 GCA_964504465.1 uncultured Pseudobdellovibrionaceae bacterium
CATTTCTGCTTACGGTAGACTGACTGATTCTGAAGCCACAATTGCTTTTAGTAAGGGTGCCGTTTATCTACCTGAACCTCTCGAAGAAGTCTCTCTTAGCAGCTGCCGCGCCAGAGTGAAAATTAACGACGACTTTGACGCCCAGGTTAGGTGTCGACCCAGAGTCTATTGGTCGTGGAAGACGGACTTGCTTAATAGCATCGAAAAAATCTGTAAATGCAATCCTCCTAAGTCTATCGGTTTAGAAGTTAACTTAGATGGGCCGCTTAAGTTGTTTATGGATCCGAAATTTTCAAAGCGCCTTCAAGTACAGGTCAAGGTCGATGATTTCGAATTTCGTTTTTTAAAACTTGTTGCGAATGCTAAAGTGCAGCTCTATCGCGATGCTCAAAGTGAAATTGCCTTTGATCCTCTGATCGATGCTCAACTCGATATTCGAAAGTTTGAGGCTTTAGTCGCAATGCTTCGTACATCTCCTTATGCCATTCCCGCGCCGTTTCATGTGCTCAAAGGCAAAGTTCAAGCGACCATCAACAGTGTGAGCGCGGCAGAAGAAGGAAAAATTGCCAACAAGATAACATTCTCGTCAGAGCTTCGATCCCCCACTCAGCGCGCCGTGCTTGGAACGGAACTTATGTTGCTCGCAAAAAAAGATTTTAAGCCGCCCTTTGAGTTAAGAGGTGATGTGATTATTGATCAGCTACATTTAGAGCTTCCTCCGTTTTACCCGATATCGGGAGTTCCTCACATTGTGAAGAGCAACAAGATCAAAAGTGCGAAACAGATCGAAAAGGCGGAGAACAAAAAAACGAGCGTTCTTTATAACATCAAAGTGAAAACTAAAAATGCGAACTCGCTTAGACTTTTTAGTAATCTCACTAAACCCTATATTCCAGTCGAGCTAAACCTACGTGCAAAAACTGAGCAGCTCACAGGTGAATTCCAGTTGAATCCTTTTGAGGTGAATAGTTTCGGAAGAACCACTTATATTGATGATATCAAATTCGTGCTTCCGAATAATCAGAACGAAGCGCCCTTCTTAGATGCGAACCTGCGCATGAATCAATCCGGTTATGAAGTCTTTATTCACGTAACCGGTAAAACCGACGATCTCCAAATTTTTCTACGTAGCAACCCAACTCTTCCTCGAAGCGACATTATTTCGGTGCTTTTATACGGGCGGACTTTCAGCAATCTTGAAGGAGACCAAAAAGACAACGTCGGAAGTGCGGGTGCCGCAATTGCTGACCGCGCGATTGGCCTTTTTGGGATTTGGGCCTTTGCGTCGACGCCTATTCAAAGTGTCGCATATAATCCATCTGACAAAACATACTCGGCCCAGGTTAAGGTCTCAGATGGAACTTTACTTTCGATAGGAACAGACTGGGAACGTGTTCAGAATTTAGAGCTCCGTCGTCATCTTTCGGGCAATTGGCTCGTGGTGACGAGCTATGAACCGGGCGAAGCCGAACCCGGAAAAGGCTCACTTTTCTTGCAGTGGCAAAAATTTTACTAAAAAACCTCTCAATTGTGTTTGTATCTACACAATTCTTAAACGCCTTTAAGTATTTCTCTGGCTCAGATTGGGCTACATTTGTGGAGTCCCATTAACACCATGACTACGATGGAGTAGAAAATGAAAATTCTAGGAAGAGTATTATTCGGCCTTCTTTTAGGCGCATCAGCTTTAACCCTTTCATCATGCCGCGAAAGCGACACTGAAAACGCAGTTGAAGATGCAGGCGAAGCAGCTGGCGACAGCGTTGAGAAAGCTGGAGACAAAGTAGAGGACGCAGTAGATTAGTTTTCGTTACGAGTGAGGTCGCTTTACGCGACACCCAACTCGTAGTTGTTCTTTTCATCTTTAGAAGATTCTGTAGATGAATTGGCGAGCTCAGGCTTAGGGGTCGAATGACCTTCACGAGCCTGGGCAAGCTCTTCAGTGGTGGCTTCGCGAGCGGACAAGGTTTCGATTTCGAAGACCAGATCCTGACCTGCAAGTGGATGGTTCCCATCCAAGGTCACACTTTCACCACTTACCTCAGTCACCCTATACATTCCTCTTTTGCCTTTACTCACATACATAATCTGTTCGCCAAGTTTTAATGGCTCGTCTAAATCGAGTTGTTCGATCTCTTTGGTCAGGACGAGGGATGGGTCATAAAACCCATAGGCCTCTTCGGCGCTTAGAGCAATTCGTCGTTTCTCGCCCTTCTTTACACCTTGAAGGGCCACACCAAGTTGCTTCAGCCGATCCTGAGGATTTTGGCTTTGGGTGAGTACATTTTGATTAAAACTTGAGCTGATGACTTGCCCGTATTTATTCTTAAGCACGCAATGAAATGAAACTACTTGAACAGTCATAAAGGTCTCCTCGCAGAAAATTCAGAGTCAGGTACAAAAATTAGGAGCAGTTAATCTTTAAACTTGTAAGGCGGATGCCTACTAAAACCATCAAGAAAGAAAGTCTTAAGCTTTGAATCTGGTCTCAGACGCGGCTTTGAGAACCAGA
>CAZDFM010000547.1:0-2508 GCA_964504465.1 uncultured Pseudobdellovibrionaceae bacterium
TGTGACGACTTCCATACCGCTGCCGCGCCAGGGAAAAGCATCAGCTTGGTCTGATTTTAATATTGGACCAATTCTCAAGAAACATTTACCGCAATTCTCCACAGGCTTTTCAACAAGATGAGCTCGCTCGAAATTACCTGCGCCAAATCCTTGATCTAGGTGCGACCAATTTTTACCCCGTTGAACGAGTGTTTTTATATTTGCCACTTGAGCACAGCGAAAACAATGACGATCAAAATCTCTCAGTGCATCTTTACACAAAACTTTATGACGAAGTTAGCTCCGAACAAAAAGAGATTTTTAAAGATTTTCTCGACTATGCTTTTCGTCACCAGCGAGTCATTGAGCGATTCGGACGCTTTCCGCATAGAAACAAAATATTAGGGCGAACTTCTACACCTGAAGAAATTGAATTCTTAAAATCGACTCCGATGGGTTTTTAAAGATCTTTACCTTCGTAAATCCATAGCCGAATCAGTTCAAGCTCACGGCGAGTTAAACGATCGCCTCGATAAGGCATTCGTCCCGACTCCACAACGCGGTAAAGTCGACTTTCAAGCGGACTTCCTTTTTTTAGTAAGTCTGTGAACATAAAATTGTTTTTAAGAGCTTCTAAATCCGTCACGTCGACAAAGGCTTCACCCATGATACCAGAGTGACAGCGCGAACACTTGGGCTCTAATACTTCTGCGAAAACTCTTTCAAAGGTAACGGTTTCTCCTTCGATGATCGGACCGACGTCAGTTGGACTTTCAACTACGGGCTCTTCTGGAAAAGCTTCACCAATTATCGGTGGAATGATGGGTAGCTCCGGCACTGCAACCCCCGCACTCCCCGATTCAGTTTCAGAGTCTACCTCAGCAATAGCATTCACAGGCGCGCCTGCCAAAACCCAAGCTTTCAAAAATTTTAGTTCTTCATGACTAACTCGAGGTCGGCCATCGTCAGGCATCTCGCCCGTTCTAAGAACCGCCATAATTAAGCCGCCTTCGGGGTCGCCTTTTACGAGTAAGGGGTCAGCACCACCGAACAAACTTTCATAATTTGTGAGATCAATATCGGCCTTAAGAGTTTTTTGCCCGGTCGCTGAAGTTCCGCCGTGACAGTCGAGACATTTAGCCGCGAAGACAGCCTTCGTCACCCCCTCAAACGTAAGGGGTTGATTATCTACATCCGCAGCTCGCGCGGTCGAAGTATTAGGATTTATTGAGATGGGTTGATGTTGTCCGGAGCAAGCTCCCAAAACTAGACCGCTTAAGGCAGCACCTATACGAATCAGGATTTTAAATTGTTGCACCTGAAACCCCCACTTCGGTCCAGCATCAGAAACGCAATATGGCAGTTTCATCGGGTAAACTCCAATCGAACTCCTGAATCTCTGCAATAAGCAGATGCTATGGAAGCCAGCTTCCACAGAAAACCTTCTCTTTGCACCTTCACGAAGGCATAATTTTCACTTGGAGGTCCAAATGGATCAAACTCTACCCCCTACGACTCCCGGTTGGCGCGATCGCGGCGTGAACTTTTATAAAAAATACGGACACTACACACCTGCGGCCTTCTTTATCGGCGGCTTTATTCTCGATCTTCTCACACTTGGGCGCATTGATGATTCTTCAAATTGGATCATGCAGCTCATTTATCTAACACTCGCAGGTGGAATTTTAATTTGGCTTTATTTAAAGCCCGAAATTCCTGAACATGTCATGGCTACAAAGTGGAAACGCCTCGTTTATGAATACCGAACTGAAGCAATGCACTTTTGCCTTGGGGCACTTCTCAGCGTTTATACAATTTTTTATTTTAAAAGCTCCTCGTTTATCGCCTCGTTTATTTTTATGGCAATCCTTGCCGCACTTCTCGTTGCGAACGAATTCGATTACGTAAAGAAAAAGGGTTACTTTCTTAAATTCGCTCTCTTCGCACTGTGTGTGATTTCCTTTTTAGCCTATTTGGTCCCGATATTAGTGGGAACCATTGGAACTTGGGTTTTTATTCTTTCGTTTGGACTCTCGGTTTTGTTTTTTATCGGACTTTTCTTTTTGCTTCGTCGCTGGGGTGCCGAGAATCAATCTTTAATGGTCAATTATTTTCGACCTACGAGCGCCGTACTCCTGCTGTTTTTAGTTTTATATCTCTTCAGAGTTTTACCTCCGGTTCCCCTGTCTTTGCAGTTTATCGGTGCCTATCATAACGTTGAGCGTGTCGAAGGTGGATTTAGACTGACTCACCAAAGGGAATTTTGGCGGGTTTGGAACAACGGCGATCAGGTGTTTCGGGCACTTCCAGGCGACAAGATGTACGTGTTCTTTAAACTCTTTTCCCCCTCGAACTTTGCCGAACAAGTGGGATTGGAATGGTACCTCAAAGACCCACGTGCAGGTTGGGTCCGACAAGATCGAATTCCAATCCAAGTACGCGGAGGCCGCGATGAAGGCTTTAGAGGTTTTGGCTTTAAAAACAGGTTTCAAGAGGGCGACTGGCGCGTACATGTGACCACTTCAGATG
>CAZDFM010000548.1:0-2502 GCA_964504465.1 uncultured Pseudobdellovibrionaceae bacterium
CTCTTGTCGTCGAACATAATGAGCACATTTTAGGTTTTGCAAATCTTCAATCTGATGGCTGTATCGATATGTTCTATGTGAATGCTTCAACTCAGAGTCAAGGTATTGGCTCGCGTTTATATGAAGCGCTTCTAGATGAGGCAAAAAGACAAGGCTTGAGAGCTTTGCACAGTGATGTGAGTTTAACAGCCCGTCAATTTTTTCTCTCTAAAGGATTTACTATTAAAAAAGAATATAAAAAGAACGTTGCTGACGTAGATTTTCATAATGCAATCATGACTAAAGATTTACCAATTTTTTTCAACAAAGAAGCATCGCTCTCCTACGACGAGCGCAACAAACGACTCGCGCCGATTGCCGATAGCATGCACTTCTTGATTCGATTGATTTTGCGAGAGTTGCCAACAAAATCAAATGTGCTCTGCGTGGGGGTTGGTACAGGTGCCGAGATTCTTTCGCTGTCTCAAGCCTACCCGGAGTGGACCTTTACAGGGGTTGATCCGTCTGAGTCTATGCTTGAGGTCTGTCGGCAAAGACTTGAAGCCGCCGGGGTCTTACAACGCTGTAAGCTCATACAGGGATATGTTCAGGACGTTGAAGAAGGCGAAAATTTTGATGCGGTTTTAAGTGTGCTTGTCGGTCATTTTGTAAAACGCGAAGACAGGCTTAACTTTTTAAAGTCCATGTGTGATCGGCTACGCCCTAAAGGCTATCTTGTTAACACCGAAATTAGCTACGACTTAGAATCGAAAGAGTTCCCGCTCATGTTTAAGAATTGGGCTGCAGTGCAATCTTTAATGGGAGCAACCCCCGAGTCGCTTGCCACTCTCCCCAAACAAATGCGAGAGATGCTTGCGATTCTACCGCCTGAAGAAACCGAAGACCTACTGAGGCAAAGTGGAATCACTTTGCCTGTTCGATTCTTTCAGGCCTTTATGATCTGCGGCTGGTACGGAAATAAAACCTAAGCGCTTCTCGGCGGCATCGGCAGAACACTCTTAAAATGATGTAAGTTAAAGTTCGGCATGCGGTCAAAGTAGTCTTGACCCGCACCACTCGTGGGTGGACCCCAGTGGCCATATCCACCCATATTGGCGATGCCGTTGTTAATCGCGCCCCATCGGCCGCTGGTCTGATTTTGAAAGTGCGTATTGAGGCTGGAGTTTTCGTATTCTGAGGGAGTTAAACCCATGCTTTGCAGAATCGTGTTGAAGATACGGTTTACTGGAACGCCCGCATACTCATGTGCGAACCTAGGGTCGCTTGGGTTGTTTGAAAAGCTATCTGCAACCCACCTGTGTGGGCGCGAACGGTCGGTGTAATCAAGCAAATAGCCCGAAGGCAGAGCGCCGCCAGCGTTGCCAGCAAGTAAACACGGTTGCGAATTCAAACCATGCACTTGGCTACATTCAATCGTGTGATGAACTAAACTATTGTACAAATATGTCTGACCGTTTGAAGGATCTGTGGCTGAGGCTAAGCCGTTAATTAAAGGAGCCACAAATCCACGTATATAAGTATGTTGAACTTCGGCCATGTGCTGCCAATTTACTTTTCCGTTCACAGTTGACCAAGGGGTGTGGCTGTGTCCTTGGTGAAAGTCTTCATTCGGGTTTCGATCATGCAAATTTTCGTTAATCCAGGCATTGAACATAAATATGCGAGTGACATCACACATAATTGCCGCGGTTATCATGTTCGCCATTAACGTCATCGTAGCTTCATTCATAAAATAGAGATCTGCATTGGTGCCCGCGAGGTTCGTGTGCCGGCAGACCCCGCCACTAGGCTGCTGGGTTCCTGGTAAAGCTCGTTGAATATCCGCAAGTAAATCCATCGCATTATCTAATGATAGTCTATCTGTTGAGCTGATTTGCCGTCCATTGCGAACACGCGCGTAATCTTCCATGACGCCATTTAGTGACGCAGTTCTTGGATGCGCGACAGGAGTTGTGGTTCCGCCCGTGCCTTCCGGAAGCCGGCCGCCGTCAAATAAGTAATTGTATGTGCCTCGTAGGTCGCTCGCTACAGCGTTTGCGTTTACAATGTTTCCAGAAGAGTCTCTCCGATAGGATCGACTGTCGTTGCCTAGTAGGGCAACGTCTCGGCCGCGAGTATTAAAACGCGCGTTGTCTCGCAGAACTTGGTCGATGGTTCTTAAAGGTGACATCTGCGCTGACTGCGTCTCGTGATGATCATTAGACCGGTAATTTCCAAAGATATAACCCTGTCCATGAGCAATTCGAGAAGACCAGTCTAAACCGCGAATTAAATTAATGTTGCCTAGCCGCGAGTTCAGTACATTTCCCAAAGCTACCGACAAAGGTGCCGTAGAAGAGGTAAGATACGAAGAAAGTGGGGCATAATAGAGAGTACGGTCCCCATTCACGCCTGGAATACTCATTGAGGGTTGAGCATTAGTTGGAAACCACGCAGAGTGTTTTCCATAGTCAAAGCTCGTTGAGCTTCCGATATAACGTTTAATCGTGGTAGGTGAAGCCT
>CAZDFM010000549.1:0-2497 GCA_964504465.1 uncultured Pseudobdellovibrionaceae bacterium
TTAGATCATGACATTCCTATTAATAACGGAATCTTTGAAGCTCTTCAGATTACAGCGCCCGAAGGCACTTTCGTGAATGCTAAATACCCAGCCCCCGTCTTTTTAGGAATGACCGACGGTGTAACCTTGATTGCCAATTTGGTTCTCAGAGCGTTCTCGCAATTAGATAAAAGATTTCATTTCGCACAAACCGGGTTATCGCAGTGTTCATTTGAAATTAATTTTGACAACACTCCGCACTTTTTTGATCAGCTCGAGACGGGTGCTCCAGGAACCGGGCAACAAAAAGGGCCTGACGGTTTAAACTTATGGCGCCGTTCTTACCTGCATCCTTCGGTTGAAAAGATCGAAAAAAAGTTTCCGCTTCTGATTCGCTCTTATGCCTTTAGGCAAAAGTCAGGTGGGAGCGGGGCGAACCCTGGCGGAAACGGTGTCACCAAGGTCGTTGAAGTTTTAAAAGATGCAAAGCTCAAGTGGCAGTTCTCTCACTTGTTATCAAAACCCGAAGGCGTTGCCGGCGGAAAGTCAGCAAGCGCGCCCGAGATCCACATTCAGGGTGAAGCTATCGACAAAGAAAAACTCGCTGTCAGTGGCCGCATTGAGCTTAAGGCTGGAACCCAGGTCGTCGTCAATTCGAGCGGCGGCGGCGGGTATGGCGAAAAACCCGAGCCCGAAGTTTAATCGCACGCTTTTTTCTCACTCCACATGAATTTTTAGGTATAGCCTTTGCAAAACTCACGGCATGCGAACTTCCATTTTGCTCCTACTGGCTTTGTCTTTTAGCTCGTCCCTTTCGGCTACAGAAAACTGTGTTCTTTATTTACCGAATTACAGAGCAGCGGACAGCAGTTCGACAGCCGAAGTTCCTTTTGAATCGCTCCTCCCTCAGCGGAAATCTGTTTTTAAAAACGATCCCAGTCAAAGAGCCATGATACTTCGACAAATACTTCTTTATGCAGAACGAAAACTCAAGCAATCCGGGGTCGCGATTTTTCGTGAAGGCGAAGGCGAAAAAACTTACCTCAGAATTGCGCCCCTCAGATCAACACCACTGGGCACGCTCGCCTATGAATTTAGAGAAAAGTATAAGGCCGAACTCGTTCTCAGTCCTTGGCGTCTTTTACACAGCGACTACGCCCCAGAACTCGAGTTTGCAGTTAAAACGGTCGACGGGTTTCCAAAGCGCTATCCGATCATTGCGCTTTCATGGGAGACTCTCACACAAAATTCATTGCGCAGAAACGAAGCCTTACTCACACAGGCTACAAAAGCGGCAATTTACCGAGATCTTGAGCGCCTTCGTTATAACCCCTACCAAGGAAGTCTGCATATTTCGCGCGGTACGATTCCCGGTGACCCAATTGAGGTTTTACCTGACGCACGCTTTTATTATCTATCTGAACTTAAATCGCTTCGCCGGATGGCAGTGATTAAGGCCTCCCAGTTAAAAGCTAAACTCAACAACGACCTCAAATGGTCTGAAGAAACTCTCTCAGAGCTTGAGTCCCTACGGCTGGAGATCTTTTCGCTGTTCGTAGTTTCACAGCGAGCCGCTCGAGCGATCCAACTTTATGTCGATCACGCCGTCGTAAATCCTAATGAACCCGGGCCATTTTTAACCAGCACCGATTATGCGGATGGTATCCTGACCTGGCATCTCTCTTATAAAGCTGACGAGAATTCTTATACCTTAAACATCCCGATCGTCGGCTCTCGAGGATTAGCAGATCCCGATAACACCAAACTTTGGGCCGAGCAGCTAGGTCAAACAAAAGACCATATTTTTGCAGTCGCTGAAGCTTCTGAGGCCGCTTTCGAAAAAGCAAACTTTCTAAAAAATGCAGAGACGCTTTCAAAAGTTAAGCAGCACCTCGACGAAATTATTCGCCTCATTGCGCCCTTTTAATTCGTAACTTGTTTAATTTTGCATTCAGCATCTAAGACCCAGACTTCGTCTGGAGGGCAATCGCATTTTTTGCGGTCGCCTTTTTCATCGCACCCGGGTTTGCACTTCGACTGAAGCATGATGCGCGCTTCACCGACCGTCGAGTTTTGGTGAATATTACTTTCCCATACTGGTGTGCAGGTTTTACCGTCGATCAAAGCCATCTTTTGATCTTTCCCCGATTGATACCGAAACAGGAGCTGATCAGTTCCGGTCAGCTCCCAAGCTCCCCGTTGGCTTACCTTGCTAAAATTCGTTTTACAGGTCTGCTGATTGCTTTTTTGTGTGACGACGACGGGCTGAGATCCAACCTCAACCGTAAAACCTGCAGTAGTGGCTTCAAGCTTTGAAAGCTTTTTTTGCTTCACGGATTTGAATTCGAGTTCTGTGAACCCACAAGCTGGTAAAGGCGCGGGGTCTAAAATTTGGGCCTCAGCGCTATCTTGGGTGGTCGGCGAAGAACTCGTTGAACTGCAGGAGAGATTAAAACCCAGAAAAAATAAGAGCGAAAATAGAACCAGAGATGTTGAAGTCAGTTTCATACGAAGCCCT
>CAZDFM010000550.1:0-2482 GCA_964504465.1 uncultured Pseudobdellovibrionaceae bacterium
GTCAGATATTGACGAAATTATTTCTCCAAATGGTGAGTTGATTCCAAATATCTACTTTGTTGAATGGGATCGTGAGGTGGCACTTCGCCCATCTCTACCAAGAGAGAGCCTCATTGCAGTTGATAATGAACGAAGTGTTCGAGTAAAGAATTTGGTCGCCAACGACTTTGTTTGGGTATACAAGGCATTAGGCGCATCGGAAGCTATAGAGGCAATTAACCCAAAGATATTGCGTGCATTGCTTGCTCGGACCTATACGCTTGTCAGACACGATATCCCTAGACGCACAATTGAAGTTAACTACCAAACATTAGAACACGCCGTTTCTGAGCAAGGCGAACTTGCAAAACTATACGGTATAACAACTCTTGACAATCCGGCCGCTGTAAATGCAATGTACCCATTTTCTTTGACCCAAGTCGGAAGAGAACTTGGCTACAAAGGGTGGCACAATGCAAATCAGCTTATTTCCATAATCGAAAATGAAACTGGATGTAACATAAAGGCAAGTGACAATAGATATCACGTTGCCTTTATGGCTGGCCAAGTGATGCAAATGCACAAGTACTCTCAAGCTGCCGTTGATCTATTGGCTCGAGTCAAGAACGGTGAGCCACTTGAGCTAAAGTTGTGATGGCTAACCCGCGTAAGGCGGAAGCCGGAGGCGTTCCGCCAAATGAAAGCATTCCACTCGAATGGCTTTACTGAACGAAAGTGATGATTGTTTGGGACGATATGTTGGTTTTGGTTTGGCGGATCGCCCGTTGGGCATCCGCCTTAGCGCGTAGGCTGGGTTGGAGCGATAGCGGAAACCCGGCAATTTTCCGCAACTGCTGACGTTCGCTGCTGGATGTCGGCAATAGTGCAAGAGTAGCAATGAGTTAACGCATATGTTAACATTTGTGCGTGAGAGAAATCCATTTTTATCGGATGGAGTCGGGTGCTTCCCCGGTTGAAGAGTTCCTTGATTCGTTGCAGAGCAAACAGGCGCAAAAAGTTGCCTGGGTACTTCAACTCATTGAAGAACTCGATGTTATTCCTGTTCAATACTTCAAGAAACTCGTGAATACCGATGAGTTGTGGGAGGTCAGGGTTCAGGCTGGAGGAAGCATATTCAGAATCCTCGGGTTTCTTGATGGTGACCACTTGATAATTCTAAATCACGCGTTCCAAAAGAAAACTCAGAAGACGCCAAAGAAAGAAATCAAGGTGGCCGAAATGCGAAAACGGGATTACTTCAAAAGGAGGCAGTCAAATGAGTGACCTTAAAAAGTATATTAGTAAACGAAAAGCGATTGATAGTGAATTTTCTGCAGATTTTGATGAAGGGTATCAGTCTTTCAAAATTGGCGTTCTTCTGAAGCAGGCTAGAGAGGCAGCTGGTTTAACTCAGGAGGAAATTGCGGAAAAACTTCACACCAAGAAATCGGCAATTTCCCGCATGGAAAATCATGCCGAAGATATTAGATTGTCAACCCTTGAAAAATTTGCTGCCGTATTGGGGCGGAAACTTGAGGTATCAATCCGATAAAGCAGCTATCGAGTAAAATCCAGTCGATGCCAAAACCAGCCCAGCCCGCGTAAGGCGGAAGCGTTCCGCTAAATGGAAGCATTCCACCAGATGGCTTTACCGAACGAAAGTGATGAATGTTTGGAACGATATGTTGGTTTTGATTTTGGCTTGGCGGATCGCCCGTTGGGCATCCGCCTTAGTGTGCCCGGCATGGGCTAGAACTTGTTATCTGAAAGGAGATAACCGGAAATAGTAACGACAACCGTAGCGAACCGCAAGGGGGAAGCCGTGAGGCCAGCCTGAAAGAAGCGGGTAGCAAAAGCACGACCGTAGGGACACGAACAAGCAGCGAGGCCGGGTGCGGGCGATGAGCGAGCGTGTTAGGGAACACGAAATCCAACCGTTACCGAAAGACGGAACAATAGGGGTCGGGAACAATAGGGGTCGCGTCTTGCAATCATGCGTAATGTGAGAACCAGCGCGTAAAGTTAGATCGAACAGCTCCAAGGCGACTAAAGTATGCTGTATGCTGCGATGCCTTTTGCTTGTGCAAAAGTCACGTCAGCATACTTTGATCCTTGAACATGGGCGTTAGAAGCCACATAACCCATACCCGGCCCTTGATTTACCTTCAATAATGGTATATTTTCTATACCATGCTATCGTTTGAGTTCGACGAACAAAAAAGCAAAATTAATCTGGAAAAACATGGGATTGATTTTGTTCGAGCCCAAGACCTTTGGAATGATCCGTATCTGATTGAGATTCCGGCAAAAACGACTGATGAACCCCGATTCATGGTCATTGGCCGAATCAAAGGTAAGCACTGGGCTGCGGTCATCACGCGCCGCAGCAAAAACATCCGCATCATCTCTGTTCGTCGGGTGCGGCCTGAAGAGGTAAATCTGTATGAAAGCGAAGAAATTTGATTCCGATTTTGACAGTGGTAAGGACGTGAGTGCGGTCTTG
>CAZDFM010000551.1:0-2481 GCA_964504465.1 uncultured Pseudobdellovibrionaceae bacterium
TCGGGAGTTTCTTCAGAAGATCAGCTTTGGCATATCGGGCTCTCCCGCTTTATTGCACGAAATCTCGCCTTTGGTCTAAACGCATACTGGCTACAACTCGACATCCCGAATCAAAAGCGGGAATCCCACTGGAATGGAGCTTTAGGCGTCCATTACACCTTTAATCCTGATCTGGCGGTTGCCTTTGTTTATTATAATCCGATTAACGGTCCTCGAGATATGCCCTTAGAACTCCGGCAGAACCCCGAAACACGGCTCGGAATCCAGTATGCTCCTCAGGATTTCGTAAGAATGCGCCTCGATCTTTCTCGGCCTGAGAGAGATAACCCCGACAAAAAGGGCATTATTTATACTGGGGTCGAGCTGGATATGAAAAACTTCGCGATGTTTCGAGTGGGAGCTCAGTTCAACGATTACGAAAAGCGGAATATGGCGACAGCCGGCTTAGGCTTTAACGGCCCTCGCCTTAAGATCAACTATTCGTTTCAGAAAACCATAAAAGGGACGGGGGGAGCGGTGCATGGCGTTGACTTCCGGGTACCGCTTTGATAACTCCTACCTCTCTCAAAGACTTTTAAGGAGTTGAACAATGGCTTCAAAGACCAACCGAACTGAAAAAATCCGCAGCAACAAGCTTTCTAAAAAAGGCAAAGTTCGTAAAGCAAAGCTTCGCGCAAAGGGTTCAACTGCCTCTAAAAAAGACCTTTTCGGCGATAAGTAAGCTGTAAAGCTAGCTGTTCATTCAGCGACAATAAAAAAAGGCTCTTTCTCAAGAGCCTTTTTGTTTTGATTTAGGTCTAATTCTTCGAAACTACCGCATTGAAGTTCTAAGTCGGCCGCCCATTTTTTGCTCAGGGCCTTTCAACGTAAAATTCACCGGATGAACTGTCCAACCTTGTTGGCCGGGTCGGTATTTAAATTGACCGACTGAATTCACTGCCTCTTGATCTAAACTCGCATAGCCCGAAGACTTGATGAGTTTCATATTTGAAACTTGTCCGCTGGCAGTCACAAAATACTGAAGCACAACTTGGCCTTGTTGTTTTTGAAGACGAGCTTGCTCAGGGTATTGAGGTGGCTTGTTTCCAGGTACTTGGCTCAAGTCTTCGTAGTTTCTTAAGCCTTGGCTAGTTCCAAAGTTTTGAGCGGCTGAAGACGGAGCAGCCTGAGTGGAGTCACCCACTACAATCGAATCCTGCGCTTTTACTTCGCCTTGATCTTCGCCGGCAATTGCAGCAACGGGAGCTACAGCTTCTTCTTTTGCCGCGTCTTCAGCTAAAGCCTCTTCAACAAGAGTTTCTTCTTTTAGTTCTTCTTCGGCCATTTCTGAGATTTCAGGTTTTTCTTCAACAGCTACAGGCTGTAGTTGAGTTTTTTCTGGAGCCGGAGTTTCTTCGGCCGCCATCATCAACTCTTTTTCGATTTCAGAACTATCCGCAACTTCTTCGATAACCGGCTCATCTGAAATTTCAGAATCGATATTTTCGGGTTCAACTGCGACCACAGGAACAGTCTCAGGAGCAGCCTCTTCAGTTTTTTCGACAACCTGCTTGGGTGGAAGAACAGTTGCAATTTTAGCTTCTGGTTCTTTAAAAGCTTTTTTAACAGGTTCTTTTTTTACGACTTCTTTTTTAGGCTCAGCTTTTTTTGGAACCACGACTTCTGCAACATCATCGGACTTCTCGGCCTTAACAGGCGCGGGGGCAGCGATTTCTTCGCTCGCTTTTACCGGCGTCTCTGTTTGTTCGCCAAGTGGAGTTGAAGTTTCAAACTCAACGGTAGTACCGGTTTCTGTGCCCATGGGCTCAGGAGTCGGCATTAGGGCTGGGGCCACCAATAGGGCCAACACTGCACCCGTATGAATTAAGGTCGATACGGTTACAAAACGAAAAGCTTTAGATGAACTCATGCTATCCCTCACAAGGTTCCGCTTCACTCTCGATTCATCGCAGTCGATAAATCGCTTAAATGGTGAAAACTCGAGGGGATAGATTACAAGACCCGTTCCATCTGTACGCCTAAAGAGCTTAGCGTGAGACTTGAAAGCCTATAAAAAAGTAAGGGGCGTTTAGGTATTAAGCAGTTCGTCGGGTATGTGCCCGTCGGCAATGGCTTTTGAGAGCTTGAGGTGATCGGGGTGACCGATGATCTTAGAGGCTTCTTGAAAGCTTGGTGGCTCAGGATTGGTGAGCTTTTCTTTTTTCAAAGTGAGCACTCGTTTAAGACTTTCTTCGAGCTGAGCCGCCGGAATTTTTTTATCGGTCACGGCCTTTTTTACCGCCTCGAGCGCAATCGGTGGATGAGCCATTTCATTGCAATAAAGCAGGATATCGCAGCCTGCTTGAAGCGCTAAGACCGCGGTGTCTTCGACAGAATGATATTTGGCAATCGCCTTCATGCCTAGGTCATCTGTGATAATGATATTTTTATAGCGCATTTCTTTTCGAAGAATATCTTGGAGAAACTTTTTCGACAGCGTGA
>CAZDFM010000552.1:0-2479 GCA_964504465.1 uncultured Pseudobdellovibrionaceae bacterium
GCCAATTTTCCGAAGGGAAATTCCTCTAATTTCAAATTTTCGATTTCGCTTCCGTGGATCTCGTTGTCGGGACCGAAAAGTTTCGCCATCGAGGCGAACCTTTTCGAGAGCCGACATGCTCGCCTTCGCTGCGCGTGCCTTGCTCTTTGCTCCACACTAAAACGTGCCACTGGCACGTTTTAGCGCGGGCATAACCTCCGCCTGATTTTTTTGAGAGATGTTTTTGGTTGCTCACCTTCGGTGAGTTTGGAATTTAGAGAATGGAAGAGTAAGTCTTCTATTTTATCTTTAGGGTTTCTTCTGCGATTTGTTTGAGGGGTAGATTGTCGAGAGTGCTTATTGCGAATTCGAAGCGGCCTTCTTCGCATAGGCCGCTTATGCCGGCTTGTTCGTATTGGTCGGTTAGGGTTTTTTTGACTTCTTTTAGGATGGCTTGGCTTAGAGTTGTTGCGATTTCGTCACATCGTTTGCAGTTGAGTTCGGTGCCCAGGCGACTGTTTCGGCCTTCTTCGGTTGTGACCCATTCTCTTGTCATCCATGGGGGATCGTGGCGTACGTGTTGGCCGTGGCCGCATTCGAGTTCGGCGACCCAGTGTTGTTCGGAGTCTTGATGATATCCTGAAATTTTTTGCTTCATAAAAGCCTCTTTCAGCCAGTGAGAATTGATTAACACGAATTTGGATGCTTTAGTAGTTAGAGGTTTTTTGACCACATCATTTTCATGGAGGGTTTATGCGTTTACTTTTTGGTTTGTTATTGTCGGTTTCTGTTTTGGGATGTGGGAGTTCTGCGAAAAAAGAGCCTGCTTTAAAAACTCTTCCCACGACTCTCGCTGAGGCTGTCGACAGTAATTTTAGAACACCCGATAATAAAGCACGTGATCAATACAGACACCCCGTTGAAACCTTAGAATTTTTTGGTGTTAAACCAAATATGACTGTCGTTGAGATTTCTCCTGGCAAAGGTTGGTATTCTGAAATTCTCGCACCTTATCTTGCTACAAGCGGAAAGTACTATGTCGCTCAGGCGCCATCAGAGGTGAATGACTACTTTAAGAAAACCAATGATGCCTATGACGGATGGTTGAAAAGTCATCCAGAGCTAGAGGGAAAAGTCACCATCACACCATTTAATCCACCTACCGCTGTTGAGGTAGCTCCGGCTGAGTCTGCAGATTTGGTTTTGACCTTTAGAAACGTCCACAACTGGATGTCAGCGGGAACACAAGATGCGGCCTTCAAAGCTTTTTTTAATGCGCTTAAACCAGGTGGAATTTTAGGCGTTGTTGAGCACAGAGCCGATGACAAAAAGAAACAAGATCCAAAAGCTAAGTCGGGTTACGTCAGTGAAAAGCATGTGATTGCCCTGGCTAAAAAAGCTGGGTTTAAACTCGTGGCGAAGTCTGAAATCAACGCCAATTCAAAAGACACAAAAGATTATCCAGAAGGTGTTTGGACCTTACCTCCGGTGCTTAGACTTGGCGAAAAAGATCGTGCTCGTTATCAAGATATTGGCGAAAGCGATCGCATGACTTTGAAATTCGAGAAGCCTGCTAAGTCGGCAAAGTGATCATTTAAAAGGCATCTTTGATAGGTGCCTAAACTTCAAGCAAAGGCTCTGTTCTACAGAGCCTAGTTCGCTTAATTCTCTTGTCTGAATCTTAATGTTCAGGTGGAATTGTTCTTTTAACATCTAACAATTTTCCGAGGAGAGTTTATGAGCGGTAAACTGAAAACCTTATTGGTTCTTTCAGGTCTTCTCTTGGCGACATTCAATTCTGTTGAAGCGTCTGCCCAGAAGAAGCAAGGTCTAGTGGATTCATTAAGCGGTCAGGGTTATGGAATGGCCGGTTGCGGACTTGGATCTATTCTATTTGGTGAAAAGCCTGGAATGGTTCAAATTTTTGCTTCAACTACTAACGGTATCTACAGTAACAACACTTTTGGTGTTACTTCTGGAACTTCAAACTGTGCTCCTGAAGGTGGCGGCGGCCAAGCTGCGATGATCTTCATCGAATCTAACCGTCTTACTATGGCGAACGACGTAGCTCGTGGTTCAGGCGAAACTCTTTCTGCTTTTTATAACATTGCTTCATGCAACGAAAAAGAAGCTGTTGGACAAGTTCTTCAAAAAAACTACAAGTCAATTTTCAAAGCTGATTCAAGCAATGAAGAACTTGTAAATGCGATTCGTTCAACTCTTCGTAACAACGAAGCAACTGCTCAATCTTGCCCAAGCCTGGGTTAGAACTTTAACTAATATTTGGAGGATTTATGAAATCTATTTTTGGAATGTTGGCCTTAACTGCGCTTTTAGCAGTGGGTTCATTTGCCGAAGCGAGAGCTTACGGTTCAGGCGGGTGCGGTCTCGGTAGCCTAGTAATGGGTTCAGACGGGAACCAAGTTATGGCGATCACTACAAACGGAACTGGTACTCAAACTTTTGGTATCACTTCTGGAACTTCAAACTGCGGTGATGA
>CAZDFM010000553.1:0-2470 GCA_964504465.1 uncultured Pseudobdellovibrionaceae bacterium
AAGTTGTGACACTTAAAAAAGGTGAAACGAATGGAAATTAATTTTCAACTGATCGACTTATTATTAGTTTCACCCGCGATAGCCCTGTTTCTAGCGAGTCTTGTTCCTTTATTGATGAAAGTAGTTCGCGGCAATCACGAACAAAACCCTTTTGCGACAATATGTTATGCTCTGATGGGTGTAGTCGTCGCGACCGGACTTACGATTGCCAATATTGGCGTTAACAAACTCGCGTTTGCCGATGCCTTAGTTTTTGATGGAATTTCGCATTGGTCTTCTTTGATAGTATTAATGGTTACCGGTCTTTCTTTATTTTATGCGCGCGAAAATCTTGCTACCAACAATCGATTGTTTTCAGAATTTGTATTCTTACTTCTGAACTCTGCGGCAGGGATGATGATCGTGGCTTGGTCTAACGATCTGATGAGTCTATTTATTGGAATCGAGATCATGTCTCTTTGCCTTTATATTCTCATTGCTCTCAGCACAGAGACTCGCCTTTCAAAAGAAGCAGCTTTTAAATACTTTGTTTTAGGAAGTTTTGGATCTGCGATTCTTCTTTATGGTGTGGCCTTTATTTACGGCACAGTCGGCTCAACTTATATGAACGACATCCGAGAAGTGGCCGCCGACCTTGCAGGAACAAACCGACTGTTTCTACTGGGCTTCGTGTTCTTAACAATTGGTCTATGTTTTAAGGTTTCAATTGCTCCGTTTCATGCGTGGACTCCGGATGTATATCAAGGTGCCGCGACTCCACTTACAGGTTTTATGGCGACTGGAGTGAAGGTTGTTACTTTAGCTTTCTTTTTGAGACTGATGGCAACCGAAGCCCTAATTACCGAAAAGGCTTTTCAGTTTGTTGACGTACTTCAATGGCTTGCTGTTCTAACTATCTTGCTGGGAAATATCGCGGCTATCATGCAGAGCAAT
Organism: uncultured Pseudobdellovibrionaceae bacterium; assembly: GCA_964504465.1. Classification (GTDB taxonomy): domain Bacteria; phylum Bdellovibrionota; class Bdellovibrionia; order Bdellovibrionales; family UBA1609; genus CAZDFM01. Next base: position 934 of record CAZDFM010000553.1, read on the forward strand.
TTAAAACGAATGCTCGCTTATTCAAGCATCGCTCACTCAGGATACGTACTAATCGGGTTGATTGCCGCGGGCGTTGGCGGAAGTGCCGCACTTGGCGCATCGGGTGTGATCTTTTATATCTTCGCGTATTCGATTATGACAATCGGGGCGTTCGGAGTCGTATCGCTTCTTGAAAAAGACGAAAACGGATGGGTCTCGGTTGAAGATCTACGTGGCCTCGCAAATCGTAATCCTTGGCTTGCTTTAGCATTTACGGTGTTCTTGCTATCGCTTGCGGGAATCCCTCCTATGATTGGATTCTTTGGAAAGTTCTTCTTATTCTCAGCTGCAGTAAAACAAGGTTTTATGTGGATGGCTGTATGGGGAGTCATCGGTTCGGTGATAAGCGTTTATTATTACCTTCGCCCGATTGTCGTTATGTATATGTCTGAAGAAGCGGGACTGTCGCCAGTTCCAAATCGTACACTTTCCTATATTGCTATTATGGGAACTGCGATTTTAACGATCGTATTCGGAATTCTCTCAGACCCATTCTACCAGTTCGTAACCGCCTCAGTAGCAAGCCTCTTTTAGGGAACTGTTACTTATAGATTGTGTTGGCGAAGGGTGGACATTGCGGATCTAAAGCCTGTTCTTACTATCGAAGAGAGGACTTTTGGATTTAGGCTGAAGTGGTCGAAAAAGAAGAATTCGTAATCGTTGGGGCTGGGGTGGATATAGACGTAGTCTACTTCTGGGTTAAAACCCGACCTGTTGAGTAAGATCTCAATTAATTTCTCTCTATGTACTTCTGGGATTTCAGCTTGGGTTAAATAACCCTTCACCGCATTGATCATTCCGCGCATGTCTTTTTGATGTTTGATGTGCTTTTCGATCTTTTGCTGAACGGTCTGGTACAGTGCTTGGTTAAATATCACCGGGATTCCGTACTCGTGAAGTGATCCCATCTCCTGATTATAATGATAGGGCTGAATCGAATAACTTGAGATCACAAGATCAGCACCATGTTCGGCCGCCACATGAGTTGATAATGTGTCGCGGATTTCGCCGTCGAAATAGAAGATCTCTTTGCCCTTCTCGTTTTTGATTCCATAAGGCGAAAAAAACGGGGGTAAAGCAGTTGAAGCAGCAACAGCCTGGCTAACACTCGCATAGTTAGCGTACTGAATGTCTTTTTCTTTCGTCGATTCCTCATAAGACCCAAACACAACTTTACGCGAATGGTTCAGTTGGGTCGCGACTACATAAAGGCGAGCACCTAAGGTCTTAAAGTCGTTAGCGGGGTAGACATGTGTTCGCAGGTATCTCTCAATATTTTTACTGCTGAAGATCCCGTTGACCTTGAAACCTCGTTTTAAGAGGACTTCGATACCGCCAGAAATCACCGGCTTCTTTTTGAAGAGGTTAGGAATGAACTGTTGGGGGTATCCAGCATTCAGGTTCAGCGAAAAAATATCCCGGTAATTTAACGGCTTAATATAACCTTCGGAATCCGCTGGAGGTCGAGTGAGGGGAGACAAGCCTCCATCTCCCCGGG
>CAZDFM010000554.1:0-2468 GCA_964504465.1 uncultured Pseudobdellovibrionaceae bacterium
GCTCACCTCACTTGAAACTTCTGGGATATTAACGGAACAAATGCAGTCGCGAGGGCTTAGTCCTAAGCGACTACATCTAAATAACTTCCCGGCGGTGTGAACTCTCGTTCATCTGCGGGAATTGATTGTGCTGCCATTTGAGAAGCTTCCGTCCCACGTTTTTCAACTGGGGTTGCCATTCCTCTTGAAGGTGCGGTGATTGCAGCAAATTCTGCATCCGCAGCAGCATCTAAACCCTCTTGGGTACGGGTCGCAGGAGCTTTCCATCCAATATTTAAATCAAAGTCCTCAACAGGTCCGGCTTCTTTCTTCTTTTGCATAAAGAATTTATCTGCCATGTCTTGGATAAAAACCGGAGCTCTCTCATTAAGCGTTCGTTTATCGCTGACTTCTTTTTGTGCGGCGATGGCGAGCTGAGCTGTTGTTGGCTTATTTTGTTCTGTAAGTGTTGAAACACCCTGGGGTCTCCCAAAACTGGGCGTTCCTGGCCTTATAGGCGGTGCATTTTTTAAATCGACCGACGAAACTCGACGTGACGAAGGAACGATACCACTGATCTTGTCCATTTGCTCCACCTCCATGTGTTGCATGAAGGGGTAGAGGTTTTATAAACTCTACTCCTTCATCTCTCTCTTCGGTGTCTCGAAATTATACATTAGTGGGCTTTGGTCTAGAACTTTTGTACTCGGGCGCCACACTTCTCAGGCCTTAGATCCTATTGGTATGGGACGAATAAAGAAGCTTACGATTTGTTCGAGAGGTAAAAACACAGTAAACGCGATGATGTGAGTGTAAAACTCAATATGGCCGCTTAATAAAAGCGTCACACCAATATGGAAAGTAAACCAGATGACAAAGAAAATCGTTCCCCAGGCCCGACGGTACAATGCAAGTGGCGCCGCAAGTTCAGTCACCACTAAAGCTATCGCGCCAAATAAAGCAGAGTAATAGTAAGGTTTCTCGAGTAAATATACCCCGAGGTATCCCAGATAAGGTCGAAGTGAGAGAGTGATATATAAATTGTCAGAAAATCCCCAGGCGAATCCCTCGTCTGCCATCTTTGCCAGACCATTTACAAAATAGACCCAAACTATATAGACCTTGATGAGTCGCAATTGCCAACTCTTAGCAAAACCTGAGTCACGAAACGACGACTCTTTTACAAAAGATAGGAGTCCAATCGTCATCACAATCAGATGGTAAGCATGTCCGACTTTACCAAAAGAACTCATCATCCCAAACTGAATGAGAACCGACACAAACGCAATTTTTGAAGTCCAAGCATACTTTACGCCAACAGCAGCAAGGATGCAGGCGATCGGTGTGACAATCCGGCATAGTTGATAAAGATCTAAGCTACACGGAATGTTCAGGAGATTGATGAGCCCGACAGGACTCCAATGATAACAACCCGTTTTCGAAAATTCACTGTATTTGCTGAAGAACGCCATCCCGAGAAATAAGATGCAGCGATAAATTTTAAAGAACCGAAAGCTGTACAGCTCTTCAAACCAAAATCTATCCCAAGCTGCTAAAGTTTTCTTAAGGAGCATTGTATACCTTATCCACAAGCAATCTGATTCTATCGGGTTCAAATAAATTTTCAGATTTTATAGATTTCCAGCCGACAGCCAAAATTTTTACTCTAACTGAAGTAGCCCGCTCACGCTTCAACGTGAAAAGTGCTTCTCGCTCGACGACTTTTTCCACAGACTCGAGACTAAGTTCTTTCGCATTTTTACGCATACTAAATACATCCGAATCTCGAAGGTAGCGATGAATCCAATCAAGATCGTAATAACGGACCGGTCGCCATTGCTCATTTTTAAGAACATGGAACTCGACCTGAAAGCTAGTTTTTGCTTTTCCGGATTGATAATTTGAATACATCCCAAAGCGCGAAAAAGGCCAGTCCTCACGTCTTGCAACAAATTGCAGGACGGCCATAGACAAAAACCATAAAATGAATATTGAGGTTCCGAGTTTTTTGATAGAAACTTTCATAGGCACCGTAATTCTATTTCCTACTTTACTAGCTTAAAGGAATCCCCATTGAATTCAACGAATGGTTTTTTCTCGCGAGTAAGATGGCTCAGGGTAAGCAGCCTTTTGCTCCCTATAGCTGTTAGTATTTGGTGGTTTAAGCAAATGCCCATGGATGTCGTAACACACGAGCGGTTCTCAAAGCATTTTCCAGGTGTTGAAATTTATGAGTCACAAGAATCGGTATTACGCGAAGTTTTTCTTCACTACCCTACTGAATGCAAAAGACTCACGGTTTACGGCAAAGTCGAAATTCAAGACGGAGCTTGTAGTGGAACTCAAAAGCTCTCAGCTGAAAATGAATTTTCACTTCCTAAAGATCATAAGTTGGTATCAGAATACTCCGGAAATAGAGTCAGTCTCAAAGAGCTGACTCCCACAGGCAAAATTGTTTGGAAATGGACGGACCCTCAGGACGGACCGCC
>CAZDFM010000555.1:0-2467 GCA_964504465.1 uncultured Pseudobdellovibrionaceae bacterium
CACTTCATTCCTATCCAATAAGCCTGCAAGTTTTTGCAGGCTTATTTTGCACCTCGAAGAATCCGGCTTAAAAAGCTCCTGATCCTGTACCCACAGGATCGACCTTCAAAATCTAAGTTCGCTACTAAAACGATAAAAACCTCTCTCTCTGATCATGCGAATGCGAGGCCGGGCCTCAGTTCCCGTATAATGAGAAGGCTCTTCTCACAAGAGCACCTGCGCTGACTCAACTGACCCAACGTTAAACGAGACAATAAGTGAGATGCATGTCTCACTTATCAAGCAAGGTTTTGTAAGAAGAAAATCGAAAATACTTTTTGAATATCAGTAACTAAGATCGCCTCATCCAAAGCCTTCTTGCCCTGATTCGGCCCGAGACCCCTCCCACCCAACCATGTTGATTGGAAGGGGTCTCGGGCCTAGTCAATAAGACAATGGATGAGGCTTGTTCAGTAGATGATCGAAGTTATAGGAATAAAAAATTGAAAATCTAGGAATTGAAAATTGAGCATTTAAGATCTTGAGAATCGCTTTTTAAAAAGAAAAAGTAAGGGATTTTATGAAATCGAAGTTGCCAAAGAAAAAGGCTGCGCGTCGATTTGATGAATCATTTGAGACTGTAGAAATAAAATATTTGGACTGTAATCAAAATGAAGCGGACGAGAGGGTTTGCGCGCTGGTGCGCACACTCCTAGAAATTGACCAAATTCTCTCTAAAGATGAGACTTAAGAAGTTTACCAGGAGGCCAGCTAATGAAACGAATTGGGATTTATCTTCGCGTAAGTACGGAAGAGCAAGCTCGTATCCAGGACGGTTCGCTCGTTAGCCAGCGCCAACGACTCATTGAATACGTGGACGGCCAGAATCGTAGAGATGCCAACTGGGGAGTTATCGTGGACTTCTACTGCGATGATAGATCGGCAAAAGATATGAACCGACCGGAATTTCAGCGACTCCTGCAAGACGTAAAACTTGGTCGCATCAACCTGATTTTATCAACTGAGCTATCACGGCTTTCCAGGTCTTTAAAAGACTTCTGCGAAGTCTGGGATTTATTCAAAAAGCACGATACGGGGTTCGTCACCCTTCGCGAGCAGTTCGACACGACGACTGCGGCGGGCGAGATGATGGTCTTTAACTTGATGAATTTTGCACAGTACGAACGCAAACAAACGGCTGAGAGAATTTCTGCGAATTGGGCTGCGAGAGCAAAGCGTGGTCTTTGGAATGGTGGGAGCATCCCGCTAGGATTTGATCGCAATCCAAAAAGCCCTGGCGAATTGCTCCCGAATGAAATGGAAGCTAAGACCGTAACGGAAATTTTTAAGACCTTCTTGGAAGTGGGATCAGTCCGTGAAACGTGCCGTGAGATGTCTCGTCGAGGAGTGTTTTCAAAACGCTACACCAACAAGCATGGAATCGAAAAAGGTGGCGGTCACTTTACGGTGCCAAGCCTTTTTCGGATTCTAACGAATAGCGCCTACATTGGATTAAGAGAAATCAATAAGTCCAAGAATGAAGTCGAAGTGGTCCAAGCGTCTTGGTTGGCTCTTGTTGATGAAAAATTATTTGAGAAAGTTCAGAAGAAGTTGGCGAGTAATAAAAACAAGTACAAGCCCGATGAGTGGAAGAAATATCCTTATCCTCTAACGGAGCGACTTGTCTGCGGCGAGTGTGGGAAAAAGTTAGGTGGTAAATCCGCTCACGGTAAAAATCGAAAGCATCACTATTACGCCCACCCAAGACAACTTCATAGCGATGGAGTCAGTCAGCACAAAAGATGCCGAGTAGAAACCGTCAGAGCCGAGCGCATGGAAGATATTTTACTGAAAGCCATCAAGAATCTGCTCCAAACTCCAGGACTTATCGAAAAATGGCTTGAGGTCTATGCGACTTCCAATAATTCGGAGATTCCAGCCCTTGAAGGAAAAACAAGAACGATTGAAGGCGAAATTGAACAGAAGCAACAGCGCGTGAAGAGTCTTGTGCAAAGAATTGCAGACCTGCCGGTGGAAGTTCCTGCGGATGGGTTCTACAACCAAATGAAAGACTGGAATCAAAAGATTCTGGATCTTCAGCATGCGAAAAAAGAGCTGCTGGCGCAGACCACGCGTCTAAAGAACGGTGCGATTGATAAAAATGGTCTTATTGAAAAACTGAAGCGAATTATCGTAAGGCTTGAGGAAACACCAACAGAAAACCGTCGGCCTCTGTACTCGAATCTCATCGAGTTCGCCGAAATCCATCCAACCAAGATCAGAGTGGGCTTAAACGCGCCCACTCTCCCTCCAAGCCAATACAAGGCGACCGGAACTGATTCCAGTACCGGAAACCCAAAAAACTCAAAATTTAGGGATTGTGAACCTCGAAAGCTATCTCTCACAACCAGTGGCGGTTCGACCACTGTTACGATTGGTGCCCAGTGAGGGACTTGAACCCCCATGCCTCGCGGCGCCAGGTTCTAAG
>CAZDFM010000556.1:0-2467 GCA_964504465.1 uncultured Pseudobdellovibrionaceae bacterium
ATGCGGTTGCGGGTGCGGCTTCAAGTTTTCCATGCAGGGCTCTATCTCCCGTATGATAATTGTAGCTCTCAAGCCACTGCACATAAGCTAAGTCTAAAGCGGATCCTGTGGGGATTCCCTTCTCGGCAGCCCGCTCATGGAGCCTAAGTTTCATCTGCATCCCGCTCTTGGTGGTGACGTCTACGGCATCAAATAAAAAATCGATTCCGTTTAAAAAGTCTTCGAGATTTTGCTCAGTTAAGCCCTCTGGCCAAACCTTAACTTGAGCTTCGACATTGAGATTCTGAATGCGATCGGCGTGCACCTGAGCTTTATTTCGATCGAGGTCGGACCTAAAGACAATCTGCCGATTGAGGTTGTTGAGTTCGTAGTCGCCATTGTCGCAGAGATGGAAGTTTTGCACGCCCAAGCGTGAGGCTCCGTCGATGACAGCGCCGCCCGTGGAACCGCAGCCGGCCACCCCGATCTTAAGACGGCGGATCTTATCTTTAGTTTCTTTATGAATTATCGGCCAGTTACGCTTGAAGAGGGCGTTGTAGCTATCGGATGCGGAATTCATATGCCTCCTAAATCTGTATAAGTTAAAGACATAAGGATAAAGGTTTCTAAGATTAATCGGTAGCCAAATCACGCCCTTTTGGGATAAAGTCGGCCCCTTCAATCATAGTTTATTTTAAATAAACTTTATTTCAGGAGGCAATGGCCCGTGACACATTCACCATTAGCTAGAATGCTAGGCGTTTACATTTTTGACGAACGCAATAAACAAGACATCAGCCAGAGAGCACTCGCTAAACATCTAGGATTTACGCCACAGTTTATGGGGAATATCGAAAAAGGTCGCGTAATGCTTCCTTATGGATCTCTTGTAAAAGCGATCGTATTTTTAGACTTAGATGCTGCTCAATTACGCAAGATCTACCGACTTGCTAACGACGAAGAGTTCTCTTCGTTAATGAAAGACATTGAAAAGCAAAAAACTGGTTCATGGAGAAGCCGTGCAAAAATTCGGGCCTGAAAACCCACCGGTGCGACTCGAAGATAAAGAACTCCTCGACCAGCGCTTCCGTGAACTTATTAAGAAAGCGGGTCTGCCTTTAAAGGGTGTGGCTCAGGCACTCGATATCTCGGTTTCAGATTGTTGGGAATGGTGGATGGGGCGTAAATCCCTTCCAAATTACTCTAAACTTAAAAATCTTGAATCCGAATGGACACTAAAGCTTGAAGCGCTCGCGACTGGTGAGACGAATTTACAAACAATTCGCCAAAAGGTTTTTGGACCTTCGAAAATCTTGCCTGAGAAATATGCCAAACACGCATTAAGTTATGTTTCTTCTTCAAGACATATCCTTGAAGTCATTCGTATGCAGCACGGGGCTCAATCTGTAAGTCATATGCTTCTTCAGTTAGGAATCAATCCTACTTACTTCGACGACATCAACAACCGAATTAGCCTTGAATTTTTTGAAGATGCGCTCGAATACTTTTTGAACCTTGGATACAAGTGGCGCGACTTTGATTGGCTTTCGAAAGCGCTCTTTCTGACTGTTGAAGAAACTGAACTAAAAAGAATGTTTCCGGTCTGTAGTTCATACGAAGAGGCCTATGAATTAATTCGTAAGTCTACGGGTCGCTTTGATCGCAACTTTGATTATCATTTTTCGCTTTCAGATAAAGGCTTGAGCCTTTTATGTAGACCTTCAGACGAACTTGTCGAGGCTACGAACTCTAAATGCTACGGCTCACGTGATCTTTATAAGTATCGAGCTTATTTGTTTGGAAATATGCCCGACCTTTGCGGCTTAGATCCGCTCCCAGTTCGAGTCATGAGCTGTATTTCTCAAGGAGCCTCGTTCTGTCATTACGACATTAAGTTTCCAGCTCCAACACACAATATGAAATTATGCAGTTCTTAATTTGCGATCGCTCTGATCGCGAATTTCTTTAAAAACCTCTTCAAAACTTTTTATAGTCTCTGCCAGTGGCGTATGGGGAGGCAAGATCACTTGTGAATCAAGCAAGAATTGCCCGTACTTTGTGACGCATTCGTTGAGCCATTCGTAATTGAAATCCGAAATTAAAAGTAATTTGTGAGGATCGGGCACTTTGTGATGAGTAAAGATGAGTCCGTCTTCGCAGTAGCCCGTCTTCATCGCCCAACGTGAAGCTTTGAATTTTTCGTTCGTGGCACCGACCCAGTTGTGAAAACCCTTACGTAAGATAAAGCTCACCAATGTAAAGTAGGCTATTTCTGAAAGCGGGAGTTGAGTTTTTGCATAAGTGTAGTCGGGATCTACAAACCAGGCGCTGCAATCGACGAGCGGGCCCACTTGTGCCTTAAACGCGAGAAACTTTTCTTTATAAGATTTAGGCGCGACTTCGATATATTCATCAATGGGGAGGCCTAAACGGTGATGTGTAGCGCGGGCCTCAAAAATTGTTCTGATTGCAAGAATGGGTTTAGGCT
>CAZDFM010000557.1:0-2466 GCA_964504465.1 uncultured Pseudobdellovibrionaceae bacterium
TTAAAAACTCAGCCGTAAAAATGGCGGGTATCAAAGTTGGTATTATTAAAGATATCGAACTCGTGGGGCACCGTGCTCGTATTATTCTCGATCTCGAAGATGACGTTGAATTAACCGAGTCAGCAAAAGTTGAGCTAAGGTCAGATGGCATTTTAGGTGACCGCCACGTTGAGCTGGTTCCTGGTGTTACAACAGATCCGAAGCTTGAAGATGGCGCCGAGATTAAGCAGGCCGACGGCTCGGGCGGTTTAAATCAAGTGATGGCTGAAGTGAGCAAAATCACGAAGTCCTTAAACGAACTTGCAGACAATTTAAACAAAGCGGCCAAAGGTGAAGGCGATCCTTCAACTCCAATAGGGCGAATTGTACTTAACATTGAAAAAATCACGAAAGATCTCGCCGGGCTCACAGATCGCAACAAAGATAAAATCGACAACATCATCGACGACGTCGAAAACCTCACCAACAACTTAAATCAATACATCGACGAAGAGAGTCTCGCGCGAGTTGATAATGCGATTAAAAATATCGAAGAGATCACAGATAAGGTTAACAAGGGTGAAGGAACTCTCGGCCGCTTGATCAACGACGAAGAAACAGTTGAAGAACTCAATGCCGCAATTTCTAACGTTAACGAATTCTTAGGCGGAGCCGGGAAGCTCGAGACCAGCATTGATTTCCACTCAGAGTTTTTGGCTAAAGAAAGCGTCACAAAAAGCTACCTTGGGATCCGCATTCAGCCGGGCGTAGACCGTTACTACGAAGTGCAGGTCATTGACGATCCATTAGGGGTTAAGAGCTCTGACTTTACGACCGTCACCGACCAAGATGGAAATGTTTCAACTCAGGATAAAACTCAAGTCTTTAAGAATAAAATTAAGCTCACAATCTTATTTGCGAAAAACTTTTACGACTTCACCATCAAGGGCGGTTTAATCGAGAACTCAGGTGGTGTGGGCTTCGATTATTACCTGTTAAATCGCGACTTACGCGCCTCAATTGAGTTCTTCGAATTCGACGATCTGTATGCAAGAGCCTTCTTGCGCTACAACTTTTTTAAAGGTATCTATGTCGTCGCTGGGGGAGACAACTTGTTCTCCGGCGGAGATACCGACTTTAGCGCTTTTGTAGGCGCTGGTTTGTTTCTCACCAACGACGACTTAAAACTGTTAGCTTCGAAGGTTTCATTCTAATGAGTTCTACATTTAAAAATGCTTTGATCTCCGTCTCTGACAAGACGGGGTTGGTCGAATTTTTAACTCCGCTTGTAAAACTAGGACTTCGTATAGTCTCCACTGGCGGGACAGCCAAAGTGCTGATGGAAGCCGGTTTTAAGGTCATCGACATCTCGGAGCAAACGGGTTTTCCAGAAGTCATGGACGGCCGGGTTAAGACTCTTCATCCTCGCGTACATATGCCACTCTTGTCGCGAAATAACGTGGCTGAAGACAGTCGGTTGCTTCGCGAAGAGCAGTTGGATCCCTTTGATTTGTTGATCGTAAACTTATATCCCTTCGAAGCGGCGCTTAAAAAGAATGTGTCTGACGAAGAGCAAATTGAATTTATCGACATTGGCGGCCCTTCGCTTTTAAGAGCCGCTTCTAAGAACTTCAGTCGTGTAACGGTCGTAACTGACCCAACTGATTATAAGTGGATCAGCGAACAAGGTATGACGACTTTAGAGCAGCGTCGTCATTTAGCGGCTAAGGTGTTTGCACACACCGCAAGTTACGACAGCTTAATTGCAAAGTATCTGGGCGCAGATCACACCTTTCCGACTTACGCATTAGGTGGAAACTTTCAACAAAGCCTTCGCTACGGCGAAAACCCACAGCAAAAAGCCGCTTGGTACCGTGAACTCGGGGCCAGCAACGGTCTTCATCAAGCCAGCATCCTTCAAGGTAAAGAGCTTTCTTATAATAACCTGTTAGACCTCGATGCCGCCATTTCAACACTTCAAGAATTTAAAGATCAAAATGCCTGTGTGGCGGTGAAACACTTAAACCCCTGCGGTGTTGCAGCCGGTGAAGGCGGCGTTGTCGAGAAAGCCCTCAAAGCTGATCCGGTTTCAGTTTTTGGTGGCATTATCGCAATGAATTACACTCTTGATGAGGCGGAAGCTCTTAAACTTTCTGAACTGTTTTTGGAATGTATCGTAGCTCCCAAAGTCAGTGAAACGGCCAAAGCGATTTTTGCTAAGAAAAAGAACTTAAGAATTCTCGAGTGGCCCGATCTTATGAAGTCTGACACATCGATGAAAGTTCGAAGTGTCCTTGGCGGCTTTCTCACCCAAACTCCTGATCAAGTCGAATCTTGGAGCGAGTCTTGGAGAGTCATTGGCGAAGAGCCGACTGACAAGATTAAAAAAGATTTGTCTCTTGCTTGGAAAGTTTGCGCCCACTTAAAAAGTAATGCCATTGCAGTGGCGGGCGAAGGTTCGAGTCTCGGGCTTGGAATGGGTCAAGT
>CAZDFM010000558.1:0-2464 GCA_964504465.1 uncultured Pseudobdellovibrionaceae bacterium
AATCAATGAGATTTTAGAGAACATTCGTAAAAGCCAAGCTGACACGGTTACTGTGTTTGAAGACCGCGGCGCTGCTGAAGGCGATGTAGCCGTTATCGACTTTGAGGGTTTTGTAGATGGCGAACCCCTTCCTAACGGAAAAGGGGAATCTCATCCACTTGATCTAGGCGCAAAACAATTTATTGATGGTTTCGAAGAAGGTGTAATCGGAATGAAAGTTGGCTCAAACAAAGAGCTAAACTTGAAGTTCCCCGAAGAATATCATGCAAAAGACATCGCCGGAAAAAGCGTGACCTTTAAAGTTCATCTTAAAGAGCTCAAGAAAAAAGTTTTGCCTGAGCTTAATGATGAACTCGCTAAAAAAGCCGGACCTTTTGAAAACCTCGATGGCTTAAAAGAAGCGATCCGAAAAGACATCGACGAAAACGAAGGAAAACGCATTCAAGACGAACTTAAAAACCGGATCCTACGTGAACTGGTGAAACACAATCCAGTAGAAGTCCCTCAATCCTTAAAGAACCAACAAAAAGAAATGATCATTGAAGACGTTAAGCAAAGACTTACGCAACAAGGCATGGGACCTCAGGAATTTGAAGAGTATAAACAAAAATGGGATGCCGATTTCGAAGATTCAGCCAAGTTTATGATCCAATCGACCTTTTTGGTGGACCAAATTGCCACTGAGCATAACTTGCGAGCTACTACTAAAGACGTGGATAAACAAATCACAGAATATGCTGAAAAAACTGGTATCGATATCGCGCGTTTGAGTGAATACTATAAAGACCCGGACCGTAAATCTCGCATGGCCTTTCAAATGACTGAAGAAGCCGTGGTGAAATTTTTGGTCGATAAAGCCGACCTTAAAGAGGTCGACAAAAAAGACTTAAAGGACGCGAATAAAGACCTATGATCATGCAACATCCAAGAAAAGTTAGAAACCTGCTGATTCGGCCCAAGTTTCAAATGAAGTATATGTTTTACTTCTGGGTCAGCGGACTTTCTCTTCTTGGAATCTTTCTTGGTCTTACCTATTCAAAACTCACAGAAATTCGAACGGCGGTGGCCTTAGCCCCGTCGGTGGATTTTGGCCTTCAAGCAAAAGTAAATTCGAGCATTTTTGAAATTATCATTTACGCCCTGATCACCGTTGTTGTGTTTACGGTGATTACTTTCTTTTACTCTTTAATTATCACTCACCGCGTGGCCGGACCAATGCTCGCAATTAAAGCCTTTGTGGATGAGCTCGTTCTTGGAAACTATAATTATAATCGTAATCTTCGTAAATATGATGAGCTTCAGCCCATTATGGATTCGGTCAAGAATCTAGCTGAACAGCTACGGGCTAAAGAAGAGCGAAATAAAAAAACTCCTAATTAATTCGTTTTAAAAGTGTAAGTGCATTAACCCCTACACCGCAAACGGCTTCAGCGTTGGTCGAAATCATCAGTAATTCATTTTGATCTGCAGACACTCTAATTTCGGCGGTTGAGATTGCACTCGCCAGGAGGGTTGCCATACTGTCGGGCCGAATTTCTCTGCAGGTACTTAGAGCTTCTGTCGAATTTAAAAAGTGTATTTGGTCTGGGAGACCTTGGTATTCGGAACTAAACCGGAGGCTACAGCTCTCTCGTCCATGGGCTACATGAATATCTGTAAAGTTAATCGTGGCAAAAAATGCGTCTGGGGTGAACTCATAGGTGAGATTGATATGCGACTTTAAAAGAGTTGGGATTGCCGCGCGGTTGAGGCTCCCGTCGCTACAATGGCTTTCTAGGACTTCCCACTTGCCTAGCCAAGCGGCTTCAGCCGCCCCAGCTTGTTGCGCACCCACCAACATCAGAGCAATCGCCAAGACTTGCTTCATTCGTTCTCCAAATTAACCTTTTAAGTATTGTGTAGTGTGGGTTTGCACCGAATGTACCAACGTCAAAAGGGGCCGACAGGCCCCTTGAGAGTGAAATCTTAAATTTCTGAGTCTTCAAACTTTACAGTTTGCACCTTTTTACAGGTGGCTACTTCTTGAGGCTATCCATTACTTTCCAGGCTTTTAAATAATTGAAGGCCTGAAGAACCTGAAAGTCATCTTTAAGGAGTTTGTCTTTCGGGGTAAGTTTCGCGTTTGATCCGCCTTCAACGTCGTCTGACCACCAAAATTGTAGTGGATCTCCGGTTTCTTTCTTCTTTTTGGCCGCCTTTTTGACCTCTTCTTCGCCCATCAAGTGGCCCTGAATATCAGATTCACGGCGAATCGAACGGTCTACTTTGGCCTTAGAAATCACGTCAGTGTCGAGATCTTCGATGATTACATCAGGCACGATTCCTTCAGCCTGAATCGACTTGCCACTTGGAGTGTAGTAGCGGGCAACTGTAAGTTGTAGGCCCGAGCCATCGCCTAATTTAACGACCGACTGAACTGAACCCTTACCAAAACTTCTTTGGCCCATTACCAAAGCTCTTTTAT
>CAZDFM010000559.1:0-2463 GCA_964504465.1 uncultured Pseudobdellovibrionaceae bacterium
GGTTTGTTTTGGGAAATCAAATCTAAAGCTCTCGAGTGGGAATTATTCATGGGATCTGATGTTTTTGAAATTGGTGTAAATTTAGCGAAAATGATCGCCATCTTTTTGATGATGGTTCAACTCGTACCTCTTTTGGTTTGGGTTGAGAGACGCGGATCTGCGTTTATCCAAAATCGCGTGGGTCCGAACAGAGTCGGACCGCTCGGTCTTACACAGCTCTTAGCTGATGCAGTGAAGTTTTTGTTTAAAGAAGAGTTTGTTCCGCTCAAAGTTAAAAAAATTATTTTCTATGCAGCTCCTATTGTCGCATTAATTCCGGGCGCATTGGCTTTCGCTGCGATCCCACTTTCGTCTCCAATTTTTGTAGAAGCTTTTGAATGGCTCGGCAGAACTTGGGGTCCTTATCGTTTTGCTTTTCAAGGTTACGAAATCGGAGTGGGAATTGTATTTGTACTCGGGATCTCCTCTCTTGGGGCTTACTCCCTTTTGATGGCGGGTTGGGCTTCATCAAATAAATATTCTCTTTACGGTGCCATCCGCGCAAGCGCGCAAGCCATCAGTTATGAACTCGCCATGGGATTATCTTTGGTGGGGATTCTTTTGCTTTTCAATACTTTCAATTTTGCAGAAATCATCGCCGCACAAAATGGTCCTTTGAGTTTTCATTTTCTGGGCCAAGTTTATACGCCTTCTGCTTTTCTACCCAACTGGGGAATTTTTTATCAGCCTTTGGGCGCTCTCATTTTATTCGCGGCCATGTTTGCTGAAACGAATCGACTTCCCTTCGACTTACCAGAAGCCGAAGGAGAGTTAGTCGCTGGATTCCACGTCGAATACGGCGGAATCAAAATGAATATGTTTTATATTGGTGAATATGGTCACATGATGGTGGCCTCTGCACTTATGGTCACATTCTATTTTGGTGGTTACACACTTTATCCATTTCTAACTCCTGAAACAGTTGCAACTTGGTTTGCCGGGATGTCGGCCACACATGTGAGCATCTTAACAGCCGTTGTTTTGCATCTCGTGTTTTTTGCAAAACTCGGATTATTCTTATGGATTTTCGTTTGGGTTCGATGGACTCTTCCGCGTTTCAGATACGATCAACTGATGGATTTGGGTTGGAAGACTATGTTGCCATGGGCTTTAGGTAATACGATCGTAACCGCAATAATTATTCTGCTTATGCGAATGCAGTGGAGTTAGAACATGGATCCAAGTGCAATCCTATTTTATGTGTTAGCCATTATTCTAATTGGCCTTTCATTTAAAACCATCACCTCAGATAACCCCATTCACTGCGCTTTATATTTAGCCTGCACAATGGTGACCTTAGCTTTTATGTTTTTCACATTAGGGGCGCCTTTTATCGCGGCGGTTCAGCTGATTGTTTATGCTGGCGCGGTTATGGTTCTATTCGTCATGGTATTAATGCTTTTCGATTTGCGAAAAGAGATCCGAGCCTTTGCTCAAGGAAAAGTAACGGGCGTATTAAAAATCGCCTCGGCGGGCCTTCTTTGTGGATTCATCGCTTTAGTGATGGTGGTTTCGACAGACCTTTTTGGAACTAACCAAATCGATGCATTAAAAGCTCCAGCGACCTCGACTAAGGAGCTTTCGCATCTGTTATTTTCAAAATACATTTTTGCCTTTGAAGCATTAGGCGTTTTACTCCTACTTGTTGCAGTCGGAGCAGTTGCAGTTTCTAGAACTAAGGGAGGCACCCATGCTCGGGACTGATGCAGTCATGCAAATTGGGCTCAATCACTATCTGATACTTTCAGCCTTTATGTTTACTATTGGGATGATCGGCGTATTGATGCGCAAGAACGTACTCGTGATTCTTATGAGTATCGAACTTATGTTGAATGCGGTGAATCTCTCGTTTATCGCGTTTGCCAGATATTCAGGAAATCTAAATGGGCAGATTTTGGTGTTCTTCGTCATGACAATTGCGGCAGCAGAGGCGGCGGTAGGCTTAGCACTCGCTGTGAACATCTACAAAAAATTTAAAGAAGTTAACATCCGTTTCTTCGAACAGCTTCGAGGATAGGAAAGGCATAAGAAATGGCTAGCGAAAAACTCCTCTTTGCAATCTTGCTTTTAGCACCCTTTGCCGGATTCCTTTTTAACGGACTCAGATTTAAGAGCCAAAATTATAAGCTCGCCGGAATTGTGGCCAGTGGTGCAGTTATCGTTTCATTTATTTGTTCGATCATGTTGGTGGCTAAGTTGATTGCGCTTCCGGCTGATGCACGGCAAATCAATGTGAATTTTTTCTCGTGGATGGTTGTGGGCGACTTTAAAGTTAACTTCGCTTTCTTGCTCGATCAAATCAGCGCAATTATGATTTTAGTTATTACGGGCGTAGGGTCTTTGATCCACATCTTTTCAATTGGTTATATGTCCCATGACCAACGTCCTTCTAAATATTTCGCGTACTTAAATTTCTTCCTGTTT
>CAZDFM010000560.1:0-1794 GCA_964504465.1 uncultured Pseudobdellovibrionaceae bacterium
CCTTATTGCGCGTCATTTTAATATCGTCATAATCATTTATAGAGCAATACGTTTGAGAGAATGATTCACCTTCCCCCTGAGAGTCGGCAAAAACTTTTAATGAATCTGACATCGCGATCATTTTACATTCACTTGAACTTGAGCCCTTATCCGTCTTTACCGTGCAAGAGTTTTCGAACCAACCTGTCACACCCTTAAAAGTAACTTCATACCTTGTAACAATGTTGTTATCTGAGACAGACAGGACCGTAGCTTTGTGTTCTTCACCCATCACTTGCTCGTAGGTGCCTTTAGTGGTGAGTACAGTATGTTGAGATCGATAGGACTGACCTGCTTTGAACCTCGAATCTATTTTCATTTTTCCGACGTCGCTACAGTATTCAGTGGTAGTTGCGGCAGCATCCACATTTGCCTCGGTAATCGAAAATTCTCCAGACAGCTTACCACTCGGAGCTTTCACACTTCCTGAATCACCGCCCGCAAAGGCTTTATCGGCTTTATCATCGCTGCAACCTAGAGCAAGCATTGAAACTGCCACGAGAGACACGATCCAAATCTTTTTCATTTTAAATCCTTTCAAATAGTGAGGGTAAGACTCGCAATAAAAGTGCCCTGTATCGCGTACTATTGCGAAGATGGCCAACCAAACCAGGTAGTTAATACATAAAGTGTCTAAATTCTTATCGAAATTCCCGACCCTGGAGCGGTTATTATTTGCAATTAAGATACTATTTCCGGCCCATAAATTGGTAGCTTATGTGCTTGAAGCTGAACGCAACTAGAAAACCCACTTAGCCGAGGAAAGAAATGACAAAAGCATATGACCTGTTTTCGGTAAGAGCCGCGGCACCTGACGACGCAGAAGCAATTGGAAGAGTACATACTTTGTCGTGGCAAACGACTTACAAAGGTATCATCCACCAGTCCTTTCGCCATCGATATGAACAAAAGAATTTTAAGTGCGGCGAACCGATTTAAATATCCCGAGCTTGATTGTTTTGTGTTGATCGAAAATAAAAACCATCAGGTCGTGGGTTTTGCTGTGCTTGGTCCTTGCCGAGAAAAACCTGTTCCTGCCGATGGTGAGGTACATGCCATCTATATACTTGCAGAATATCAAAATAAGGGCGGCGGGCGGCTACTTTTAGATAAATGCTTTGCTCAAGCAAGATCTAGAAGCTACGCCAAAATTATGGTTTCAGTTCTAGAACAAAACGACTCTCGTAAATTCTATGAGGCAACCGGAGCTAGTTATTGGAGTGCCGATCATGTGGACATCGAACACCACCGCTATCCCACTTCGACCTATATCTGGAATCTATTCGGCGAGGTATGAATGAAGCTAGGGAGCTAATTTTGCTCCCTCAGTGACCCATTGGCCTACGAGAGCTCTTTCTTCTTCTGTCATGTCGGTCACGTTGCCCGGAGGCATGTCGCGAGCTTCAACTACGCGTACGTAAATACGTTGTGCACGGGCTTGAGACAATTGTGGGTCTCCCCAATCGGGAAGGCCCGAGTCTGCATTGTGGCACATAGCACATCTTTGCTCGAATATTCCTTCAACATCAGCGTAAGTTAAGATTTTTTGGGTCCCATCTCCGCCGGTTCCGTTTTTCGATGGCGATTGATCTGTCGTCTTTTGCGAGCCACCATTGGTCGGCAAAGGCATCGAATCTCCACCGCAACCAAGAAGAAGAAAAAATACCATCAAAAAAGCGGGGCTCCTAGTTCGCATTGGGCAAGCCACCTTCTAAAGCCGGAGCTGGCGCAATTCGTGAGAAATACACGGCCAGA
>CAZDFM010000560.1:1804-2452 GCA_964504465.1 uncultured Pseudobdellovibrionaceae bacterium
GAATCAGTTAAGATCTGAGCTTGAGGACTCATTAAAATATCTTTGCGTTCGCCCGACTTAAAATTTAACAGCTGCTTTTTTGCGTACTCAGGTTTTTGCCCAGCAAGATTGGGCCAGATGGGATTGGTGCTATGACCATTGGGACCGTGACAGGCCATGCACTGAGTGTCTGCAATTCGCTTTGCTTCTTCTAAATCCAGGGCCGCAGCCTGGTATACGGGAACAAAACAAGATAGGGCAAATGCGGCTAAAATGATGATCTTCACAACAAAACCTCTTCCAGATGACTCGGGTTTACCACGGCTACGATTGATAGGCGTATCCTTTAGAGGTTTCTTTACTTTTATTCGTTACTGCTAAGTAGATTATTACACAATCAACTCAGGGGCTTTGACTTCTGACAGGGGTAGGATGAGAACCCTGATTTAGGAGATAATTTGAGCCGTACTGCTGTTTCACACAATCTGTATTATTTTGCCTTACTGGTTTTTTTTCAGATCCTGGGAGCAGGCTTTCTCGAGGTTTCGGCGAGACCTCGCTATGCGGCCGAAAATCATCAGGTGAACTGCACCGCCTGCCACGTCAGTCCGGCCGGTGGCGGCCTACGAAATCAAAACGGTAAACTCTTTGGGTTAACCGGAAGTCCTA
>CAZDFM010000561.1:0-2442 GCA_964504465.1 uncultured Pseudobdellovibrionaceae bacterium
GCCGGTCAGATGACGCTGGAGCGAAGTGAGCTGGCTGGATTGCAGTGGATTGATATTGAATGGAATCAGCATCTTCTACACTTACGTCGACAAAAGATTCCGGGAGAGGGTTTAGTTTCTCGTCTTAAAGATTGGGAGGAGAGAATCGTAGCCATTCCTGACTACATTCTTCCAGTATTAAAGAAGTTAAAGCTAAGCTCGAAATCAGACTTTGTTATCGAACTCGATCATCCCGATTGGAACGACGGTCATCAATCCAGAGTTCTAAGGGATTTTTGTAAAGAGATAGGTATTAAAGAGCTGACGCACCACAGGCTAAGAGCCACTCACATTACTCTAGCTTTGGCTGACGATGTGCCCTTAGGAATCGTAAAGGAAAACGTAGGACATGCGCAGCTCAGTACTACGGATAAATATTTCTCTGCATCTGGCATAAAAATGAAAGGTCAGATGGATCGCGTACGAATACGGGTCCACCAAGATGATGAAGGCTTGGTTTTACCTCTTAAGAAATCGAGGTAGAACCCTGCCAAACCCTGCTTAAGTATGTAACTATGTGAATTGACTGGGGTCCCGAGCCCCGCTCCAAATTTTGCCGGCCGGCAAAATTAGAAATTATAAAATTAGAAATTGGAAATTAGAGGGAGAGCCGTTCGGAGCTCACCGGCGAAATTTCTTCTAATTTCGAATTTCCAATTTCTCAAGCGGCTACCGCCGCTTTGGAGTTGCGCGCTAATTCTGATCGTCGTTTACAGGTAGGCCGTTCGCTTTAATAAAATCTAAAACGTCGTCCACTTCTTGGTTTGTTGAAGCGCATAGTAGGTTAATGTCGCCTTCGATCCAGCCTTTCGCAATGGCTTTCCCGGTCTCAAGATCAATTGAGAGCTCATAGGGTGTTTCGCCTTGCAGTTGAAAGGAAAGGGCATTGTTTTGAACCGTGCGGTTTAAAATATAAAGAGGAAAGCCGTCATTTACTTCTTCATTTGAAACATCAACCACGAACAATTCTTCGCCGTCAGAGCGCGGAGAGTTTGAGAAAGTAAAATAGGAGCCAAACTCATCGCTACCGCTGCAGATGAATGTTCTATCCGATGGGACTACTTTGGCGTGAGCGACGCCTGCAAAAGTAAGTGTGGCCAGGAGAACGACAGAACAGATAAGGAGAGTCTTCATTTTAACCCCTTTGTTAGGGCTTGAGATCTATCGGGGAGAAGCCCACGGCGCAACTCTAAATGAGCTTGTGAAAATTCCTTATGGTGTTTTACATGGGCATCGATTGATAAAGGACTCGATCAAGCGGGCGGCTTTGTCGACTTTTTCTATAAATGACTCGGTGCTGTCGACAAGGATGTAGTTGGGATGCGCTCGCCAGACTGCGTGAATTCTGGCGTCTATCTTCTTAGCCAACTCAGCATTTTCTATTCGGATTGGGTTGCTGTGATTATATCCGTGATCTTCACTTGGTGATCTTAAATGAATAACGGCTTTGTATTTTGCGTATTCGACTTCTTTTGTCGTATTCAGGGCCTTAAAAAATTCATAAGGTTTACCGGGCCAATACGCTAAGCCATCTAATAAACCTCGATCACATAAACAAGTGGACCATCTTCTTTCGCCAACGACGAGATTCTGCATTTCTTGTTGGACGTGATAGATGGCTTTTTGTCCGGCTTTTACGGCCGTTTTAGAATGAAGTCTCCAAAAACCTCCAGAAAATATGATTCCTGCAGCTTCTGGAAGGATTGCCACATGTTCACAGGTAATTTTTCGCAAATACTCTAAGGTAGCTGTTTTGCCCGCACCAGGACCTCCGGTAATCACAACAAATTCAGTTTTCATCTTAATTTAAATCCACTTTTTGATCGTGTTCCGGAACAAGGCAATCCCATTCAAAGTGCTCTCCTAATCGGCGTCGAAGTTCGTCCGCTGATGAAGCCTCGCCATGAGTGATAAAGACCTTTTTAGGACGAATGTTTGATTTGTCGAGCCACGCGATGATCTCTTTGTAGTCAGCGTGGGCTGAAATATTATCAAGAACTTTTATTTGAGCTCGAACAGGAAAATAGGAGCCATGAATTTTTATTTCTTCGGCTCCTCTTTGCAAAGCGTCCCCTCTGGTGCCAGCGGCTTGAAAGCCGGCTAATAAAATTGTGTTCTGCGGGTAGGGTAAGAACTGTTTTAAATGATGCAGAACTCTTCCGCCTGTCAGCATACCGCTGGCTGAGATTATGAGCATGGGGCCCGTTCTCTCATTGACGGCAATTGATTCTTCGACCGTGCGCACGTACTCGACAACATCACAGACTTGTTCGCACTCTTCTTCATTGAGACGATGAAGTTCTCGGTATTGATTTAAAAGATAATTTACATTCGTCGCCATCGGGCTATTCAAGTACATAGGAAACTCAGGGATACGATTCTGTTTTTTTAATACCCATAAAT
>CAZDFM010000562.1:0-2439 GCA_964504465.1 uncultured Pseudobdellovibrionaceae bacterium
GTGGGCCCCAAAATCTCTGCACTGAAAGACCCTCGTTCGATTTCATTGCCGGGAGTTACAGTTGACTCATCAGGAAGTATTCGTATTTCAGGGCCTGCGGGCAATAATACTCTCATTGATGGGTATGATTTTTCTTTAGTTCCCGGTGCGGGAGTCGCAGTGGTGAATGCCGAAAACGTCACAATCAAAAATTCGAAGTTTCTTGCGACAAGTTCGACTGGAGTTTTTATAAGTTCGAGTAACTCTCGTAATCTGTATATTGGAAATAATCTTTTTGACGGCGCAAAAGAAGCCGGTCAGTGGTCGAGCATCACGGCAAGTGGCAGCGGAGTGACGATTGAATACAATTGGTTTTTAGATTTTAGTCGGCACGTCTTTGAAGTCACTGATGCGGACCCTTTTGTGTCGCGGTATAATTTGATTGAAGAAGGCGGATGGAAAGCGGGAACAGATTTAGCCTACTCTCAGTTTGGCGGTGTCGGTGTGAATAACTCGAGCTATAAACATCCGATGATGATCTATAATACGGTTATTCAACATCCCAATGTTGCGCGAGGGGCAGGTAATGGGTTTGATGTCGAAGCACTTGGTACTGTTATTGAAGACATTGAAATTGCGCACAACACGGTTTTGACGATTCCAGAAAGTTCAACTCGAGCTTTGATCTATGTGTTCAATATTGTTCAAAAGAATCCTGCAACGGGAAGAGTCGACAGCGGTCGGGTGCATGACAATTTTGTAGATTTACGAGGTGCAAATAGCCTTTACAATTCAACAAGTATTGGTGCCTCTACAATAAGTTATATCGATAATATCAATCTTGTAACCGGTCTAGCTTTTTAAACGATCATGGACCGCTACGATGAGCTTATTCATCAATGCGATTCGGATATCCGCAGCGGGCGTCCGCAAGATGTCAAAAAACGACTCGCCTCTCTCGAAATAAAACGAATTCGTAGGGACCACAGACTCGCTTTAGCAAAAATTTGTCGTCGGGCCGGATTATATAACATTGGAATCCGCCTTCTGATGGGTGTAGTTCTAAGTGATAAACCCAGTCCCGGAATGGAAGTCACTTCAGCAGAGTTAGCCGAATACGCCGTATTGCTACTTCGCAGTGGAGCTCTGACTGAAGCTTTAGGGAAATTAGAACGAGTTGACGTTCAAGAAGTACCAGATGCTTTGTTATACAAAGCCTATGGACACTTTAGCCGATGGGAATATGAAGTTGCGATTCCGCATCTTGAAAGATATCTCGCCGCAGACCTAAGTCCTTACGCTCGGCTCGTAGGAAGAACTAATTTAGCATTTGCTCTAGTTGAAACAAGACAACATGAAAAGGCCCTGAAACTATTAGGCGAACATCTCCGCGAAACCGGCGAGGGTGGCCACTTGCAGTTGCAGAGTAATTCCTATGCTCTTAG
Organism: uncultured Pseudobdellovibrionaceae bacterium; assembly: GCA_964504465.1. GTDB lineage: Bacteria > Bdellovibrionota > Bdellovibrionia > Bdellovibrionales > UBA1609 > CAZDFM01. Next base: position 1,425 of record CAZDFM010000562.1, read on the forward strand.
AGCTCAAGTGTATGTACAAGAAGGAGATTTTGCTTCAGCAAAGGTTGAGATTGAGAACGCGCAGAATCTCATTACCCAGCTGCAAACTAACGATCAAATTTTTATCCAAAAGTGGAGTCTGATTTTAGAAGGGTTAGAATCGAAAACAATGGGGCCTTTCGAAAAATTACGTGAGCTTGCAATAGAGAAGCGCGATTGGGAAGCGCATCGCGAGGGCGATCTCTATTCATTGCGTATTAGCCCTGAAGAAGAGCGTTTAGGACATCTTTATTTTGGTACTCCTTATGTCGAATTTCGCAAGAGAATATTAGATGAATCCAAAAAGTTACCTGCTAATGTGATGTATTTATTAGGGCCAAAGTCTTCACGCTGTTTGGAAATAGCGACGGGCAGAATTGATGGCGAGGAGATTTCTATTCTCGGAAACAAGTGCCACCTACTAATCGAAGTTTTACTTCGCGACTTTTATAAGCCGCAAAGAGTAGGGGGACTTTTTTTCGAACTTTTCCCAGAGGAACAGTTTAATGTTACGTCTTCTCCGGATCGGGTTCATCAGATTATTCGTCGAACAAGATCCTGGATTAAGAAGGCAGGAATTCCAATTGATGTAAATGAAGATGATGGATTTTACTCACTAAAAATCAAAGGAGATTTTTCTTTTCTTGTTCCCTTGAACCGACCGACGGTATCCACTCAGGCAATTCAATTGGCAAAACTCAAATCGTTTTATAGTCCAACACAACATTTTTCGGCAAAAGAGGCACAAACACGATTAAATGTTTCGGCTGCAACCATGCAAAGGCATATAGTTTGGGGAGTACAAGCTGGAATCCTGGAGCCAGCAGGCGTGATCAATCGAAATGCCGTTTATAAGTTAAAGTCCTATTAATTTACCCGTCTCATTTTGTAACAGTTCTTAGCTCCAATCTCACATTTGTCAGTTCTGACCTAGTTAAACCCCTGCGAAGATATATTAAGGGCGGATGTTGGGTCTGCCCTTGTTTTTGCTTTCCGA
>CAZDFM010000563.1:0-2412 GCA_964504465.1 uncultured Pseudobdellovibrionaceae bacterium
AATCCGCGAAACCGCCAAAGGGTGAAAGTGCTCCCGACAACACCCAGTTCGCAGGACGCCAGTTTATAAACATGAATGGCAATCCAAAAACCGCGTTGTAATTTGAGCCATTCTTGAGATAGGCCGCGCCAGGTATAGGGATATTATTAAGGGTTGTACGGTTATTCGAATAACTAAGAAAATAAATCCAAGCATTGCCACTGGCTCTTTTTCTTTCATATGAAATCGTGGCGTTAATTACTGTGTCGGTTTCACCCGAGAATAGCCTTGTGCCCGCATTTCCATAACTAGCGTTTACACTGAGCTTGTCTTTGTCTCGACTCACTCCGCGTTTACTCCAGGCCAATCCCATATCAGCTGAGCCAAACTCTCGCGGCAGCGAAACCGCATTTGAAAACTTCAAATCTTCGCTCAACAATGTACGCTGACCTTTTGCAACAAAAGCTAAGCCCGAGCTTGATGTCTTAAGCAAAGGAATGGTGATCGCGGCAGATTGCGATTCAACTTTAATTTTCGGCGAACCTCTTGCGGACTCATTGTGTTGATGTTCAACTGACAAAGCCACCTTATCGACAGCTCCTGGTCCCATAAAGCCTGCGTCTTGTGAAAGAGCGAGTTCACAATAGAATACAAGCGTGAGGTAAATTATAAATAAATACTTCTTCATCGGCTGGCCGCCCGAACGAGTTCTTTAATTAATTCGTCGCAGAATTCTACGTCATGAAGAGAAATTTTTAAATATTTCGACAGTGATCGCTCCGAGCGAACCATAGCTGTTAAAGGTGACATAAGTTGTAAAACTAAAACACGAAGATCTTTCTCGGCGCTGATAATATTTTTTGCCTGAGCGCCCTTTAAAAATGAAGCTAGACATTCGATCATCTCCAGATAAGCCGCTGCGAAAGCTTCATCAGCTCCTTCACTACCCTGCTCAAGCTCTTGAAGAAAAAGTTTTAATAGCGCCTGCTGCTCCGAGAATAAATCTAGAATGCTCTTAAAAAAGAACTCGAGCCTCACTTGAAATTCAGCTAAATTTTCGCATGGTCCTAACAGACGTTGTGAAGCACGCAATCTCTCATGTGCAATTTCATTAAAAACCGCAACCAATAAGCCGCTTTTCCCTCCAAAATAATAAGAGATGAGAGAGACATTAACTCCGGCACTTTCAGCAAGCTCCGTTACTGTCGTTCCATTATAACCTTTTTCTGCAAAGAGGTTGATCGCCGAAGCGATCAAATCCTCTTTATGCTTCTTCATGATCGCTACCTATGAACTTATGAACCCGCGCAAGACTCCACACGCGGAAGCGCTCAAAATAGGTAAACGCAGCTGGGACAACTACTAAGGTTAGCACTGTCGAAGTAATCAGACCTCCAATGATACAAACACCCATTGAAGTCCGTTGCTTAGAGGCTTCGTTAAGTCCGATGGCAATCGGAAGCATCCCTGCAATTAAAGCAAGAGTGGTCATAAGGATCGGGCGTAGCCTTGTTCGACCGGCAAGGATAATTGCATCGCGCATGCTTTTCCCCTCAGCCAACATTTGATTTGTATAATCAACAAGTAAAATCGAGTTTTTGGTGGCCACACCGAATAGCATGATCACCCCGATCATCGAAAAAATATTAAGGGACTCACCCGTCAAGACGAGCGCAAAAAAAGCACCACAAGCCGCAAGTGGCAATACGACAAGAATCGTAAATGGGGTAATAAAGGACTCATATAAACTTGCCAGCACTAAGTAAATAAATAAAACCCCAAGGGCACCCGCAATAATAATGCTCGAAATAAGCTCTTGAAAGCTCTCGGCTTGGCCTACGAATTTGTAGCGCATATCTGCTGGTAACTTTATCTCGTCTTGAAACATTTTTTCGATGTCCGCTATTGCCGACCCCATCCCTGGCCCAGCAGGATTTACATCCGCGGAGATTTGAATGTAGCGCCCGCGATCCTGTCGAGTGATAGTGGCAGGACCCGTGGTTTCAAACGGAGATGCAACATCATGAAGACGAACCAGCGTCCCATTCACATTCGGGATGAAGATTCGGTTAAAAGCCTCTTTTAAGTTTCTTTGATCCGGCTGTAATCTGACCCTAATATCATATTCTTCACCCTGCTCTCTATAGACTGCGGGAGTACTACCCTCTACCAAAGTTCTCAGCTCAAGGCCTAAAGTATTAGTCGCCACTCCCAAACGCTCTGCCCGAATTTTGTCTGGTAAAACTTGAAACTCCGGTTTACCGGGACGATAACCGGTATCTGGTTCGAGCAGTGCAGGATGCCCTTTTAACTTTTCGAGAACCGCATTCGAGACTTTTTCAATTTCCTTTAAGTCCGTTCCGATGATATTCAGATTGAAAGGTCGTTGCCCTCCTCCGCCGACACCGCTGATATCTTTTATAATAGGGCGAG
>CAZDFM010000564.1:0-2399 GCA_964504465.1 uncultured Pseudobdellovibrionaceae bacterium
AATATCAAATCTTTAGCGAATCGACTCTCTTCATCGTTATCAAAAGAGTTTACGTTTGTTGTATCAATTGGCAAAAGTCGTTCGGCCACAACATCTTGGGAGATGGCGGATTTGAATTCATTATAAACAATGTAAATCGCGTCGTAATGACCTTCTTTAAAATAATCGATCGCCGTTTGCGCCACTGATGCCGCCAGCTCATAAGAAATGTCTTTGTCCAGTCCCGTGATAAAATTCACCGGAACCACTCCGCGACGAGCAAAGAATTCCTTCACTTTTCTACCAACGAAAATGAAGTCCATCTTTTCGAACTTGCTTTTATTTGTCTTAATCAATTGATCCGTATACTTTGAAACGCCCGCGTTAAAAGAACCGCAAAGTCCTCGATCGGAGGCAATAACTAGATAAAGAACAGATTTGGGCTCTGGGTTTTGTTGTAACAGCTTGTGTTCAACTTTTTGAGTTTCGGCAATGTCTGCAATAAGGGTCAAAAGATCTCTTGCATAGGGCCGCAAGTTCACAATGTTGTGTTGGGCCCGGCGCAGTTTTGCAGCCGACACCAGCTTGAGGGCGCTGGTGATCTTTTGCGTGTTCTTCGTACTATCGATTCGGGAACGAATATCCTTCAAACTTGGCATCGAATACCCTTACTTCGTTGGCTCGAAGGTGGCTTTAAATTCAGTAATGGCTGAGTCTAGCTTCGCCATGGTTTCATCGCTCATCTTCTTTTCTTTGTTGATAGCATCGATGATGCCAGCAAATTTTTGCTTTAAAAATTGCAAAAATTCTTTTTCAAATCGTTGCACGTCAGCGACTTTATATTCGTCAACTGCGCCTTTTGATGCCGCATAGATACCGACAATTTGTTCCGCCACTTCGTAAGGTGTGTACTGGGCTTGTTTCAACAACTCCACCAAACGCTCGCCGCGTGCCAACTGGGCTTTGGATGCAGGATCTAAATCCGAGGCAAAAGCAGCAAAAGCTTCAAGTTCGCGATACTGGGCCAAAGAAAGCTTTAGTGTCCCGCCCACCTGCTTCATCGCTTTAATTTGAGCGGCACCGCCCACACGAGAAACCGATTTTCCGACGTCCACCGCAGGTCGAATTCCTTTGTGGAAGTGGTCAGCAACAAGAAAGATTTGGCCGTCTGTGATCGAGATCACATTGGTTGGAATATAGGCGGAAATGTCACCCGCCTGCGTTTCAATAATGGGAAGAGCCGTTAAAGATCCACCACCTTCGGCATCCGACATCTTGGCCGCACGCTCTAACAAACGAGAGTGAACATAAAATACGTCTCCCGGATAAGCTTCGCGACCTGGAGGGCGACGAAGCAATAGGGATAACTGACGATAAGCTTGAGCTTGCTTTGTTAAATCATCATAAACAATAAGGGCATGTCGACCCGTATCTCTAAAGTATTCGGCCATTGCTGTTCCAGCATAGGGAGCCAAATACTGCATCGGCGCTGGAGCCGCGGCGCCAGCAGCAATGACAGTAGTGTATTCAAGAGCGCCCGCTTCGCGGAGCTTTTCTACAACGAGAGCAACTGTTGATTGTTTTTGTCCAATCGCCACGTAGAAACACTGAACATCTTTGCCTTTTTGATTGATGATTGTATCGATGGCAATGGCGGTTTTTCCCGTTTGTCTGTCACCGATGATTAACTCACGCTGACCGCGGCCGATCGGGATCATGGAATCAATAGACTTAATTCCGGTTTGAAGAGGCTCATGAACCGATTGGCGCGAAACAATTCCCGGAGCCTTGACGTCCACAACTCTTGTTTTTGTGGAGGCAATGGGGCCTTTTCCATCAATGGGATTTCCTAAAACGTCAACCACGCGACCAAGGAGCGCTTCGCCAACAGGAACCTCAACAATCCGTTGAGTTCTTTTGACCACGTCGCCTTCTTTAATGTTCTTATCTTCTCCAAAGATAACCACCCCGACGGAATCTTGTTCGAGGTTCAACACCATTCCAAAAACATCACCGGGAAACTCAACAAGTTCTCCCGCCATAGCAGTTTGCAAACCATAAACGCGCGCCACTCCGTCACCCACGGACAGAACGGTTCCGGTCTCTTTGACCTCTAGTTGCGTGTTGTATTTTTCAATTTGCTGTTTAAGAATACGGCTGATTTCATCTGCGCGAATTTTAGTAGCCATTTATTGTACTCTCCTGGTTATAAAATCATTTAATTTTTGCATATGTGATTTAATACTGTTTTCAAAAATATAGGAACCGACTTTAGCTTCAATTCCACCGATCATGTCTTTGTCTATCGCATAAGAAAGGTTTACCTTTTTACCCAACTTTTTTTCGATTAAACCTTTAACATTGGTTTTTTCAGAATCAGAAAGTTCAACCGCAGAGCGAACAAAACCCTTTTCCACGCC
>CAZDFM010000565.1:0-2392 GCA_964504465.1 uncultured Pseudobdellovibrionaceae bacterium
AAAATTACCTGTCTTAAAAGACGTCTTAAGCCCACTTGCGCTTGAGCGTCTGAAATAATCGAAAAGTTAGGATCAAGGCCCGCAAGTCTTCCGTAACGTTTTAAGAAAAGTGATAAAACGCCGTGAATAGTCGAGATATGAAGCTGAGACGCCGAAGACGTATACTGTAGTAGATCCCAATCTTTTAAATCACAGGCTTTTCGAATGAGTCGCTCTCTGAGTTCTTGGGTCGCCTTTCGGGTAAAAGTCGACACCACCACTCGTGGCCAATGCCCGGTCCTTTTGCGAAAGTCGTTTGCGTAATTAATCACGCGAGCTGTGAGTTCAGTGGTTTTACCTGCACCGGCACCCGCTCGCACAATAGTAGATTTTAGCGCGGTGGGCGCTAATTCAGGTGGCTGGCTCGACATTGAGTCCTCCACTTACATGTAACACATAGCTCGGGCTTTACCGGAGCAGGATGTGTGTCGCCTTCTAAGATCTTTTTTGATGACAAAAGGATCAGCGTCTTTAGATTTTTATAAAGTTCAATTTTGTCTTCTGTCGAGATTTTATTGTAGCGGGTGCTCTCAAGGCTTGAATCCAATGAGATAAAACCCTTCTCGCGTTTGCTTTGCTTGAGATCATGATAAAGCGAAGCCACCACCGACTGCGCTTCAAGCTCTGAGAGCCCTTCTTCAACTGCCAAGGCATAGAGCGCAAGCTGAATTTCTTGAGGATCGACGACCCATTTATCCCAATAACGATACCCACCAGCTAAACTGCTCTTATAATCTACGATTATAAATTTGTTGTCAGGCAGCTGATCGACTCGATCGATCTTCCCAATAAAACAGAGTTTGGACTCGGTTCCAGTGGGAAGTTTTTTAAAGCCTTGAGTTTCAAGATCGACTTCAAAATAAAATTCAAGCTCGCGTCCAGGTGTGGAGGCTGTCGGAACTTTTCTGCGCCACTCTTTTTCGTGTTCGATGAAATCACGAACAGACCTGAGCGTCTGCTGCCGGAGCGACGGCCAAAATCTTTCATCTACCAGTTTAAAACCCACAGTCGCCCGGGCTTGGTCGATTGCGTTTAAGATTTCGTCATCACCGAAGCTTAAAAAATTCTCTAAGCCAAGCAAGTCATTTAATACCTGATGCAAAAGAGTCCCTCTGTTCATCGGATCTAAATCTAAATCCAAATCTGGGCGGTCGGATAAGCGAAATAGTTTTTCGGCTTTAAAAATAAACGGACATTCAGCAAATCTCTCAAGACTTGAAGCTGAAAGTCTCAAATTATGGTTGAGGGGCTCGGCTGGTTCAGCTTGAACACCCATATCCGTCTCGACTCTTTGGGTGAGGCGTTCAAAACGTTCTTCAGAAAAATTTCGAAGCTTGCCCCATTGGCTTTGGCTCATATTTTTGATTTGGTCCCAGCGCGTGGCCGCGGGCAGACTCGTATGTGTCGATGAAACTTCAAGGCCACTTGCGGTCACAAGCCAAATCAAGGAGGGACTTAGCACTGAGCCTGAAAAATCGGTTTCAGCGGTGCTTAAAATGAGTTTTGAAAGACTTTGTTTTTCCATGAGCCAAAATGCTTCGAACTCGAGGTTGTGGTTTTCGGCGGGGTTAATCACGACCCCCAGGTCTGAGAGAATCTGCTGCACGTCTTTTTGGGTGAGTGAAGTCGATTCGCGGCTCTTCATGTTTTGATCTGTAAGGCCCAAGAGAATCACAAACTTTGCAGAAAGCCATTCGGAGGAAGAAAGGTTCACGACTTGAAGTCCTGTAAGATCGGCCTTGGTATGTCCCACTTCTCGTTTTGCGATTCGGCTTTCGAGAAGAAACACCCAGTCCTTTAAAGGAATCGAAAGTGATGCCGGAATCTCGGTAAGTAAAACCGGGAACACCTGATCTAACCAGCTTGGGTCAATATCGGGGTCAAAAAACCTTAAGCTCCATTTTAAAAAATCGTCTCGAATAAAAAAGTCGTCAGCTTTTACCTTTGAGCTATAAGTCTTAAGAATTTTTTCTTCTCGCGAAAGATCTTCTTCGTCAAAGATATGAGTATAAAGAATTTTGAAATCTTCATACTTCATGAGTGGCAGAGATTGTCCGAAGATGTGCGACTCAAGATCTTCGGTTTCGATTTTTTTCATTCCTAATCGAAGTCGGCTGAGCCAGCGCTGAAAAGGTAAAAAACTCTGCAGTGTTGAAACCCGGTCCTTATTAAAAGGGATTCCCTCTTGTTCAAGGTAGAGCCTTAAAACTGGCCAGTAGTCTTCGATCTCAGGCGCTACAATAGCAATGTCTTGTACCGCGTGGTTTTGCTCAAGCCAGGTGCGAACCTTTGCCACCGCGTTTTTTACCTCGGCAGCTTGCGAAGAAAGTCTCACGACTTCGTGGCGATCTTT
>CAZDFM010000566.1:0-2386 GCA_964504465.1 uncultured Pseudobdellovibrionaceae bacterium
TGCCGGTATTATTATTACCGTGGTAAATATCGTGGGCGGCCTGTTAATTGGTGTATTACAAAAAAATCTTGGCCTAGCTGAAGCCGCAAAAACCTACACCATGCTTACGGTGGGTGATGGTCTTATTTCTCAAATTCCTGCTCTTATTATTTCGACTGCAGCCGGTATCGTAGTCACTCGTAATTCGAGTGGCAAAAATATGGGTACAGAGATGACCGCTCAGCTTTTCTTAAAGCCTCGCGCGGTTGCAATTGTTGCGGGTATTTTAGGTCTCATGGGTTTGGTGCCAGGTTTACCGATGATGCCGTTTTTTACATTGGGTGGAATTTTGGGTATCGCGGCTTGGGCAATTGAGCGCTTTGCTCAAGAAAAGAAAGACAAAGCAAAAGCTAAAGCCGAAGAAGATGCACTCAAACCGGTTAAAGAAAACATCGAAAATCTTCTGCCTCTTGATTTGGTCGAGCTCGAAGTGGGCTATGCACTAATTAATATAGTTGAGTCAGATCAATCAGGCGACTTGTTAGAGCGGATCGTCAGCATTAGAAAACAATTTGCTATCGATCTTGGAGTTATCGTTCCGAGTATTCATATTCGTGACAATCTTCAGCTTGAGCCGGGTGAATACCGCGTTCTTATTAAAGGTAACAAAGTTGGCGGCGGTTTCTTGCGTTCCGATTGCCATTTGGCAATGGATCCAGGAAATGTCTTTCAACAAATCGACGGGATTCCAACTCGCGAACCAGCCTTCGGTTTGGACGCGATGTGGATTTCAAAAGCGCAAAAAGAAGAAGCCGAATTGGCAGGGTACACCGTCGTGGATCTCCCAACTGTTATGGCAACCCATTTGACCGAAATCATTCGCTCGCATGCGCATGAACTCTTTGGCCGACAAGAAGCCGATTCTCTTATCGAAAACTTCAAAAAAGTTTACCCCAAGGTTGTCGACGAACTTATTCCAGGCCAGTTGACATTGGGTGCTGTGGTTAAAGTTCTTCAAAACTTACTCAAAGAAGGCATTTCAATTCGAGATATGCTCACAATCTTTGAAGCCTTGGCAGATGAAACTCACCGTACAAAAGATCCAGAGTTGTTAACAGAAGCCGTTCGTAAAGCCATGTCTCGCCACATTACGACGAAGTATTCAAGCGAAGGCAATGTTCAAGTCATCACTCTTGATCCAAGACTTGAAGAGCTCATTGCGAACTCACTGCTTCAAACTGAACAGGGTGTACAACTTGTGATGGATCCAGGCACTGCGCAACAAATGCTCGCCGAAATCGCCAACACCATTCAAGATCATCCAGAAATTGCCGGTCAGCCGATTCTTTTAACAAGTCCGACGGCTCGTCGACACCTTTACAAACTGACATCAAGATTTATCCCTCAATTGATTGTTCTTTCTCATAATGAACTTTCCGCCGAAGCCAATGTGTCTTCGGTCGGATTGGTGGAGCTAAGCCATGCAGGTTAAGAAGTTTGAAGCTAAAACCATGAAGGACGCGATTCAAATGGTGAAAACCCATTTGGGACCAGATGCGGTGATTCTATCCGCACGCGACAACTCGAAAGGTTTCGGACTACTGGGTGAGCGAAGTGTAGAAGTCACCGCCGCCATCTCTGAAACTACACTTCGTAGAAAAGAAGTCGCTGAGAAACGTTTGAATCAAGGTAACCGCGAGCGCTACAACGCAAGCTCAGCTCGAAACCAAAAAATATTTATCGATAAGATCTTTGATAGACGCGAGGAGCAGGCGCAACCTCAGCCTCCAAGACGAGCCTCGGCCAACATGCGCTACGTCGATATCATGGATGAACATGATACTCCTCAAACACAATACCAACAGCAGCCCGCACGTCAGGCTCCTCAGCCTCAAGCTGCTGTACAACAGAATGCACCGATGACACAGCAGCAGGCCAACCTTGCGCAAGAACGTATTAAGGGTGCAGCGGCTCGTGCATTTGAAGAATTCAATCAAATCGTCGATAAACCAAAACCCCAAGTTCGTAGGCCCGCTCCACGTAGTGAAGACGGATCAGCTGAAGTTTTAGCTTTAAGAAAAGAAATTCTTCAGCTTCGAAAATTAATTACGGGTTTTCAACATGTTCCCCAGAATTTCGTTAGCATGCACCCTGGTGCCGAGTCTGGAATTTCTTATGAGCTCAGCGAATCTTATCAAAAACTTTGCCGCGCGGGAATCAGCCCCAAGAACGCGACAGAAATCATTCGCGAAGCACAATCGAAGCTACCAGCAGAACAGGCAAAAAAACCGGCTCTAGTTGATGCTTGGGTCGCTCGTTACCTTCTCAATCATATTCAAGTAACCGAGAACAGAACACGTAATCGCTTTCATGTTTTTATGGGTTCAGCAGGGCAGGGCAAAACGGC
>CAZDFM010000567.1:0-2378 GCA_964504465.1 uncultured Pseudobdellovibrionaceae bacterium
AGGCCGACATCAATATCACTCTTGATGAAGTTTTCCCCATAAGTTTTAGCAGGTCTGGTCCTGAGAGTTCTGGCATCAAGACGTCGAGGTAAACCAAATCGGGACGGTACTCTTGCCATACCAGTTGCCCCTCACGGCCATTGGTGGCCTCTCGAATTTCGTGCCCTAATGTTTGAGCCGCTCTTGCCAGAGACCTTCGAACCAGAGGTTCATCGTCGACGATCAAAATTTTCAACTTTCAATCTCCTCAAGAACTTCTTCGTAGAGCGGAATATAAACTTTAAATTGCGTCCCTACCCCAACCTGGCTTTCGAGTTCAATTTTGCCATTCATTTTTTGCACTAACTTTTGGCTAATACTTAGGCCTAAACCCGTACCTTGATCTTTTTCTTTGGTCGTAAAAAACGGATCAAAGATTTGGCTCTGAATCTCGGGCGGGATTCCAACTCCGGAATCGCGAACCCAGAATACGGCTTGATCGTTGTCGATCGCAGTTCCAATTGCGAGGTCCCCTTGCTCGGGCATTGCCTGACAGGCATTGTGCACTAAATTAAATATCACTTGCTGAAGCAGATGCGGCTCACCTGCAATAATCAAGGGGTACTTAGACATCTCGATATCACGGTGATGCGGGCTCATGACTGTTTTTAAAAGCGAAAGAGCTTTTTCGACCACTTCGTTAAGATCGACGACTTGCTTGTAATCTTGGTGTTCACCTGTTTTTGCGAACTCAAGCAGATTTGTTATAATCCGCTGCGATCTTTCTGAAGCGTTTTCGACTTCGACAAGGTCTTTACCAATTTGCGTGTCTAAACCTACCTGCCGAATTAAGACCTGGGCTAAAGAGCGCACACCTGTGAGTGGATTATTCAGTTCATGCGCAATGTGACCCGCAAGGTGCCCGAGTGCTGCCATCTTTTCGCTTTGAACGACTTGCCCCTGGAGTTCACGTTGCAAGGTGATGTCCGTGTAATAACAAATTACGTGATCGGCTGAGGTAGCATTTTCTACTTTGATCGGATAAAGATCGACTTCATAAACGGATTTATTATGTTTCCATTGAAGTTTTTTTGAAGGAGCTAGGCGAAGCGCTGTTTGCCAATGTTTAATCCCTTCAGGATCAAGACCGTCCGGAAGCAAACCCTCAAAAAAGTGGCGGTTATGACGGAGCACTTGAAGACTCATGTCGACAATAGCGATGGGTTGATCAAGGCCGTCGAAGGTGTTTTCCCATTGGCTTGAAGCTCTACCCAAATCAATATCAAGTAAAATGCGATCGAGTGCCACTGCAAATGCTTGAAGTCTTTCAGACACAAATTTTAAAAAGACTTCGAGCCCATCACCCTCTAGCTGATGTTCAAAAAAGATTTCAGCAAGTGCTCGGCTCTGACGAAAGCTAAAAGGAAAGGCAATTACTTTGCTAAATGGTCTTGAGAGAATATTTGCTAAAGCTTTTGAATCTTCGACTTGATTGACTCGAATTCTTAAATGCGGAGGTGCCTCTCTTTGAATCGGTTTAGAAATAACCGCTTGCGATTGAGCCCATAGCAAAAACCCTCTCGAAGGGTTTAAATGATAATAAAGAAGCGGACTTCCCACCGAATGAAAACTCTTAATTTCACGTCTCAAAAGCCCAAACAAATCTTCAATAGATACTGCCGCTGAAAGCTCTTGAATAAAGCGCATAAGGTCGCGAGTTTGCGCTACCTGAGCCTCGAGTTCTCGTTTTGATTGAAATAAGCTTTCGGTTCGTTCTTTTACTTTTACGTTGAGATCTTCTTGGCCCTTTTCGAGCTGCTTGTTCTGATTTTTGAAGTCTCTTAAGGCTCTGCGGTAGGAGTACTTTTGTTGAAAGTTTGTGGCGGCCTTATTAAGAGCGATTTCTAATGCATCGGCTGACTCGTTCTCAAACAAAATATGAGAAAACTTCCACTCGTTGATAAGTTTCGACCAGTCCCAAGAAGAGCCCCTAATTACAGCGATCCAGATTTTTGACAACCCGGCGGAACTATAACGAAGTGGTTCAATTTCTTCGAGATCTTGGGGGTGTGAAATATACGCTAAAACAGTCTCAAAAGAGTTAGGCGCATCAGCAGAGTGTAACAGTTGCGTGTCGACCGGTGTAATAGCACATTTTAGCAGCTCGCGATGGGCTGCAGGATAGATGGCCGATGGATCTAGAACTAGAACTCTTTCATACATACTCATGATAGGTTATCACCCTTCGCCTTAAAGCCAACCCCTGGGGTCTCGAGATATGTAGAAGTTAAGATAACCGCCTCGACTTCTGGCTAGTTCTTGACACCTAAAATTCGCGGCCTTAATTTGCGCCCAAGGTTTATGAGATTTTTTTATTTTGTCTGGCCTCTATGGGGCAT
>CAZDFM010000568.1:0-2377 GCA_964504465.1 uncultured Pseudobdellovibrionaceae bacterium
AAAGTTACCGCAATCTCCCAGTGAACCTATACCAAATCCAAACTAAGTTCCGCGACGAAATCAGACCTCGCTTCGGTCTTATGCGAGGCCGCGAATTTATTATGAAAGACGCCTACACTTTCGACCGCAATGTCGAAGGTGCTCAGGTCAGCTATCAAAAGATGCACAAAGCCTACGTCGCAATTTTTAGCCGGCTCGGTTTAAATTTCCGAGTCGTTCAAGCTGACACCGGTAATATCGGCGGTAACCAAAGCCACGAATTTCAAATCTTGGCCGATGCGGGTGAAGATCGACTTCTGGTTTCAACCGAAAGCGACTTTGCCGCAAACGTCGAAATCTGCCCAGCTCCCGTCGACAAAGTTTATCAGTCAACTGACGACCTAAAGCCTATCGAAGAATTTGCGACTCCCGGTCAGCGAACTATTGAAGATCTTGCGAAGTTCACAAAGATTTCGGCAGAGCGTTTAGTGAAAACGCTTTATTTCTCGGCATCTGACGATCCTACTAAATTAAAGCCCGTTGCAGTTCTTTTAAGAGGCTCTGATGAAGCAAACCCAATAAAAATTAAAAATATTTTGGGCATGGCCAATCCTCCTCTTCTTCTTACTGACGTTGAAGTAAAAGAGCTCACAGGAGCGTCTCCCGGAAGTTGCGGTCCTGTAGGACTTAAGATTCCGATTTATGCGGACGAAGCCATCAAAGGTTTTAGAAATTTTATTGTGGGGGCCAACAAAGATGACTTCCACCTTCGTGGTGTCAATTTTGATCGCGATTTTAGAGTGAACCAGTTTGCCGACATCCGTATGGCTTTCGAAGGGCTACCTTCTCCTGATGGAAAAGGAAAACTCAAAGAATATCGCGGTATCGAAGTCGGTCATATTTTTTATCTCGGAACAGCTTATTCTAAATCTATGAAGGCTGAATACCTCAACGAAGAGGGCAAGCCCGTCACGATCGAGATGGGGTGTTACGGAATCGGTGTAAGCCGCACCGTTCAAGCGGCAATCGAACAGTGCCACGACGCCGACGGAATTGTTTGGCCCATGAGCATTGCTCCTTTTGCTGTTCATATTTGCGTCTTAGATCCTGATAACAAAGAGTGCGCAGACCTCGCAGAGCAAATTTATATGGCGCTTGGAGAGCAGGGCTACGACGCCTTGATGGATGATCGTAGCGAGCGTCCTGGCGTAAAATTTAAAGATGCGGACCTTTTAGGAATGCCTCTTCGAATCAATATCGGAGGACGTGGCCTTCAAGCCGGCGAAGTTGAGATCGTTTCTAGAAAAACAAAACAGATGGATAAGGTCCCTGTTTCTAATATTAAAGAAGAGATTATTTCTCGAGTTAAAGCTTTAAAGTAAGAGGAGTTTGAGTTTTGAAGACCCCCGTATTCGTCGCACTTGATGTCGACACCGACACAAAAGCCCTTGAGATCGCCGATCAAGTTTCAGAATTTGTCGGCGGCTTTAAAGTCGGCCCTCGTTTAGTGCTTCGCTATGGAGCTCCGCTCTTAAAAGAGATCGCCAAACGCGGTGATCTTTTTATCGACAATAAGTATCTCGACATTCCGTCCACTATGATAGCTGCAGTCAAAGCCAGTTTCGAAGTCGGCGCAAGCTTTGCCACAATTCACGCCTCAGCAGGTAGCCCCGCACTTAAAGAATTGGCTGAACTCGAAAGAGAACTCAACCAAAAGCGAAAGTTTCATTTACTCGCCGTCACGGTTTTAACTTCATTTGCAGAAAACGAGCTTCCCGCAAATTGGGATAAAAACAAAAACATCAGGGCGCACGTCAAAGCACTCGCCCACGAGTCGCAATCACAAGGGGTATCGGGGTTGGTTTGCTCTCCTTATGAAGTTAAAGATTTAAGATCAAACTTTCCAAAAGCTTTCTTGCTGACTCCCGGGATTCGTCCCACCTCAAGCTCAGGACGAAAAGACGACCAAACGCGAGTCGCAACTCCGTCCCAGGCGCTCCTTGATGGCTCATCGGCCCTCGTGATCGGTCGCCCGATCGTAGAAGCCGCAGATCCCAAAAAAGCCGCCTTCGAAATTTTCGAAGAGATCAAAGCGGGTGCTCGATGAAAAAGGGGAGAGGTGCTTCTTACAGTAACAAGTCACGACCCCCGCGAGCCGAAGTGAGGCCACAACACAAAAATCAAACTGGTGGGCAACAAAAAGGCGACATGATTCCTCCTGGAAACCGCCTTGTAATGGGGATTCACTCAGTTAAAGAAGCTCTTAAGGTTCGCCCTAACGCCGTTCAAAGTTTGTGGCTCCGAAAAAACTATGAAGACAGTCAAGATTTAATCGAGTTCGCTCATTGGGCCGAAGCTAATCGAGTCAAAATCGACCTTAAGTCTCCCGAAATTCTCA
>CAZDFM010000569.1:0-2353 GCA_964504465.1 uncultured Pseudobdellovibrionaceae bacterium
TCTTCAAAGGTTTTTTCTTCTACAAAACGCATCTGAAGTGCCACTTGTTGATTATCAGAAAGACTTTTTACAAATGGCGAAATTGAGGCCAGGCTTGTTTCGCTTTGGGGGTTGTCTGATTCAAATCGATCGAAGTCTAAGCCGAAGACTTCTTTCTTTCTTTGAACTTTTCGGAGTCCATCGACAAGAACTGAATGAGTCACTGAGAAAATCCACGGGAGGACGGGAAGTGACTTATTATAAAGGTGCTTTGATTTATGAATTTTCACAAACACCTCCTGAAATAAATCCGTCGCCTCTTGCTCTGACTTTGTTCGGGACTTTAAATATCCAAATACTTTTCCAGAATGACGAGAATAAAGTGCCTTGAAAGCCTCTTCCGAGCCTTCTTGATATGAGGCCATTAATTCTTCATCACTCTGCGTACTGCGAAGCATTCCGCTCCTGTTATCAGTTAATACGTTTCAAATTTGGAGTTTGTGACAGATTCAGAAAATAACCTAAAAGTTGTCGCAATTCCATTATTTACGTATTTAATGTGGGGTAGGTGTCACAAACGGCAGGTCTGTACGTAGAAAGGTAGAGGCAGCAGCTTTAACGACAGGAGTATTCAATGAAATTAAAATCTTTATCAGCCTTTGCTGTTATGTTTGCGGTATTGCTTTCGTCCAGCTTAGCGAGCGCCGCCGAAGCATTAAAGGTTGTCGAGAATGAAAACGTTTGTATGGTCACGGATATGCATTTTGGAAAGAAGCAAATACCAGTAACTTATCAGGGGCAGACTTACTACGGCTGTTGCGAAAATTGCAAAGAGACTCTTTCGAAAGACGCTAAAACCAGATCTGCGGTAGACCCAGTTTCAGGTAAGTCTGTAGATAAGGCTAAAGCTGTGATTGCGATGCGATCTGATAACTCTGTTTTATATTTTGAAAGTAAGAAAACCTTCGAGCAATATTCAGAAAAACAGAAGAGTCCGGCGAAGGCTCATGACCATTCCCATCACTGATGAGTGAAAAGAATGGCAAAAAAGAATTAGTCACTTGACCTTCCAACTATTGGAAGCCCGAGAATGAGTACATTGCCAATTTAGAAAAAGGAACAATATGAAACTTCTAATTTTAATTACTCCCTTGGTTCTCGCACTTCTGCCGTTAGAAGGTCTTGCTAAGACCGTTCGATATGAACTCACCGTGAGAAATGAGAAGATAAATCTCAGCGGTAAAAAAGAAGTAGATTTTGCGCTCACGGTCAACGGTGGAATTCCGGCTCCTACGCTCGAATTTACTGAAGGAGATGATGCTGAAATTCTGGTTAAAAACGAGGTTCCCAAAGAAGAAGTTTCTATTCATTGGCACGGGATTCTTTTGCCTCCTGAAGAAGACGGTGTGGCCTACGTAAACACTCCACCCATCCATCCGGGAACATCACGTTTATTTAAATTTAAGATCCGTCAAAATGGTACTTATTGGTACCATTCGCACACGGCGGTCCAAGAGCAGAAAGGTATTTACGGAGCGCTGATTATTCATCCAAAGAAAAAAGCGATTCAATACGATAAAGACGCGGTCGTAGTTTTAAGCGATTGGTCGGATGAGAACGCCGACAAAATTATCCGCAATCTCCGTAAAGACGGGGACTACTACCTCTTTAAGAAAGATTCCGTTCGCTCGTATTTCGGGGCGATTAAAGCAGGAGGATTACGAAGTCATCTTGCAAACGAGTGGGATCGAATGGGCGGGATGGATCTTTCAGATGTTGGCTACGATGCTTTTTTAACAAATGGGAAAAGGGATTCGCAGCTACTTGTCGCGCATCCAGGTGAAAAGATCCGTGTTCGTATTATCAATGCGGCAGCATCAAGTTATTTTTATGTGTCAATGGGTGTACCGATGACTGTTATATCGGCCGACGGAGTCGACATTGAGCCGGTTCAAACCAAAGAACTCCTCATGGGTATGGCCGAAACCTACGATATACTTTTCACTGTACCAGAGCACAAAAATTACGAGCTTCGTGCGACCGTACAGGACGTAACGGGATACACTTCGGGTTGGATTGGAATGGGAGAAAAAGTTCTCGCTCCCAATAAGCCTCTTCCAGATTTTTATGCTTCTATGGACCATGGCGCTGGGCATGGCGGGGCTGGGATGAGTGGCATGGACCACAGCAAGCATGACACGGGCTCAATGGAAGGTATGGACCATAGCCAGCACTCAGCAAAAAGTGCAAACACCGAACATTCACAGCATTCTAAAGATTCGGAGACGAAGGGCCATCATGGAAACGCACATGCAGGGCACGGAACTTCCGTTCCGAAAAAGACTGATGCAGCGGTAGATGGAACTCACGATGC
>CAZDFM010000570.1:0-2351 GCA_964504465.1 uncultured Pseudobdellovibrionaceae bacterium
TGACTGTAGTGATCGTGTCGGTGATTATGGCAAAACGGCTTGTGGTGCCTCTCGGTCGACTGATTGATAAAACACAACGCCTTAGAAAATTTCCGTTTGAAGACGAAAGCTTTAGTGATGATGAGTTGGCGTTTGATGAGCCGGGTGAGTGGTTCGAACTTGAGCGTGCTTTAAATAAACTGGGACGTGATTTAAAACAAAAGACAATCCAGCTTTCGCGAGAAAAAACTGAACTTCGAGCGATGATGGCTGCGGTCTCTGAGGCCGTACTTGCGATCAACGACAAAAAGAGACCTCTTTTTTATAATTCTCAATTTGCTTTAATGTTTAAGCTTCAGGAGTTCGATGCCTCTCAAATGCATGTGCACGAGATTATTCGTGCACCGGATGTTCTTGAAGCTTACGAGCGGTGCTTAAAAGAAGGAGTCCTGGTCAGAGTCGAAACCACATTTCAGCTGCGCGAGGACGGCGAACCTCATACTTTTGAAGTGGGAGTGACTCCTCTAAAGAAAAAACACAACCAAGAAGTTTACGGCGCCATCGCACTTTTTCATGATATTACCGAGATGAAAAAAGTCGAACGCATCCGAATTGAATTTGTCGCCAACGTTTCACATGAACTCAGAACTCCGTTGACGTCGATCAATGGGTACCTTCAAACAGTCATGCAGGATTTCGAGAACGGGCGTTTTGACCAATGTGGTGAATTCTTAGGTGTCATAAATAAAAACGTCGACCGGCTAATGTTGCTTGTAAACGACTTGCTCGATCTTTCAAATCTTGAGTCGGGAGGCAAACTCACCAAAACAAACATTAACACCAGAGAGCTTACCGAAAACGTTCTAAGCCAGATCTCGCATCGCGATCACCGAATTCAAATGAGTTACAATGTAAGTGAATTTAAAGCAGACGTTCGCAGAGTTGAACAGGTACTGCGCAATTTACTTCAAAACGCCGTACGCTACGTACCTCAAGGTAAAAGAATCAGCATCTTCTGGGATCCTAGCCCTGACGGGGGAGTGCGACTAAGAGTTAAAGATGACGGCCCAGGAATTCCTCTCAAACATCAACTTCGACTCTTCGAAAGATTTTACCGGATAGATGAGGCCCGTTCTCGTGAAGTGGGTGGGACAGGAATCGGCTTAAGTTTAGTGAAACATATCATGTTTCGCCACGGTGGTTCAGTTTGGGTCGAAAGTGAGCCGGACAAGGGTGCAGAGTTTATTTGCGAGTTTCCTCCTGAAAATGCACGACCAAAACGGGCTCTGGGTTCTGTCATTTAGACAAAAGACTAGCGCCTGAATTTTTTTGGGCATTTTGCCGATAAGCCTACTATGGAAATTCTCGTTTCAATTGAAGGTCGCGAAGAACTAAAGCTTCTTTGGGAGACCGACTCTCAGCCACAACTCTTCGCAGTTGGGAGTCTCGACTTTTTAAAAGCTGTACAGGCTTGGAGAGCTCACTTGAACGGCGAGCCTGCAAGCTGGCCACTACCTGAAGGAAATACGGTAGCCGCAATTTTGCTTCGCGAGGTGATTCTTAAAGCGCGTGGTGAATGGAAACCACCCTTTGATGAGGTGGAGCTTTGTCACTGCCGAGCCGTGCCTTTAAAAAATGTTGAAGACGCGATTCGCTCAGGTGCGCACACTTCACAAGTTGTGAGCCGGTGGACTTCGGCCTCGACCGCTTGCGGGACTTGTAGACCCGATGTTGAAGCTCTTCTCGAGTACTTTCTTAAGAAAACTGCGTAACTAAAACTCTGAAGTTCTCCTCTTAATTCTTCAAAATATAAGCCAGACGAATATGCACGATGCTGAAGTAATTTCATGATTGAAGTCTTTGTTCGCAATTCAACTTCAGCCAGCACCACTTCCAATTGTCAAAACGGGGCACGAAGATTGCTCAAGGGCAATGGTATCTACAAGTTATATAATGGTATGAGGAGATTAGGCGATGTTCGGTTTGAGCTTTAAGAGCACTTTAAAACGTGTGGCAATGCTTTTAATAATCTTCGGTGGTTCACAAACATTAGGTGCAGAAATAGACGCCTGGTCGAATACATATTCGCTTCAAAAAGGCTTTACTGGTTATTGCCCTGAGAAGCTTGAACTTTTAGTGAACGATCAATCTCTACAAATCAGCTCAGATATTCTAACTGTAGCTGCGGCTATAGGCCGAAAAGCCTGGCAGATCTCGTGGAATTATAAAGCCTGCGAAACTTTGACTGAGGCTAAGCTTTTCTCTGAAGCGCTCTTTTCTGAAAGCGGTAACTTTGATCAATTTCCTGAAATGGTTTTTGTAAGCACGGACCAAACTCCGGAATGTACGGCGGCAAGTGGGGACACACGCTT
>CAZDFM010000571.1:0-2349 GCA_964504465.1 uncultured Pseudobdellovibrionaceae bacterium
TCGCCACCACCGGCGCGGCGACACAGCTGACCGCGTCCGCCAGCGGCGGCTGGCAAATAATTTTTAAAGCAACTGTGTTTCGAGCGGATGGGATTTTCCGCTCAAGCGAGGAAGTCCAAAGCAACTTCGGCGGAGAGCTTTTCGCATATCTTTTTTCATTTTCTCTTCGGGTTCAATGTTAATCCATGTCAGAACTCTTTCGGCATCCTCAGGAAATAGCGGATCAAACACGGGGAATTCCAAGCGCCTAAAACCAAGTAGACCTGGCAGCGAACTGAATTTGTAATTCTCTGGTCGATCGCACATAAAGACCTCAACCGGATTTCGATACAAATACTTGTAGGCGTTATTGAAATAGTGATCGTTTGTGATCAAGCATCTTTTAAAACGCCGCGCCCACATGTGGTTGATTCGGTGAGCGTCTTTCACAATCCTTCGCGCAGTTTCGGATTGGAAATGGTTCAGTGCACCACTGAGATTGGCTTCGGGAGTTGTGACCAGCATGTGATAGTGATTACTCATCAATACGAAAGCATGAATTCTAAGCGAAAAGGCATGGCTCGTAAAACAAAGCTGCTCAGAAACGATCTCCCATACTTTTTCAATGGGAAGGGCAAACCAATCGCGGTTTATACACCGATTAGTGACGTGATAGGGAAACTCGGAAGAATTAATGAATTTGGCGTAAGGCATCCAAACTTGGAATGCCAAATAAATACCGGCGCGGGATCAGAATAAGCCCCCTTCGGAGGTTTTTCAGTTTCGGATTGCGGATGCAGTGAGTTGCAAAAAGGGCGACGGGCCCTTTTAAAAGGTAGATAAGTGTTGGAAATCACGCGAAAAGATTAGTTTTTGGGCGACTGGGTTTGTTGACTCATATTGTGCTCAATGATAGCTCAGAGGTTTACTAATAGGCTTGGTCTGTCTAGCCTACCTTCAACTGAGGTTATTATGAGTTCTACTGAGCCTACGCCCAAAGGTCTTTCTCCACTTAAAGATTTAGCTACTCTTGTTTCGCTCGCGAAACGGCGCGGTTATGTTTTTCAATCTAGCGAAGTTTACGGCGGCCTCAACAGCTGCTGGGATTACGGACCACTCGGCGCACCTTACAAGTTCAACGTCAAAATGGCTTGGTGGAAGGCAATGACTCGAAGGCAAGATATCGTAGGCCTCGATGCCGCCATTCTTATGCATCCCACTGTGTGGAAAGCTTCTGGACACGTTGATGGTTTTACTGATCCGTTAGTGGATTGTAAAAACTGTAAGAACCGTTTTCGTGCGGATCAGGCCGAAAGTAAAAACGGAAAACTTGTTTGCCCGAGTTGCGCCTCAACAGACGTAGGGGAGCCTCGAAACTTTAACCTCATGTTTAAAACTCACATGGGACCAGTAGAAAACGAGGGCACAGTTGTTTATTTGCGCCCCGAAACAGCACAAGGGATTTTTGTAAATTTCGAAAACGTGCAGATGTCGACACGTAAAAAAATCCCGTTCGGAATTGCGCAAATCGGAAAATCATTCCGTAACGAAATCACTCCCGGTAACTTTACCTTCAGAACCCGCGAGTTCGAACAAATGGAAATGCAATACTTTGTAAAACCCGGCACCGATGAAGAGTGGTTTGAAAAGTGGAAACAAACTCGTTGGGATTTTTATTTAAAACTTGGGCTTAACCCAAACAAGATTCGTTATAAAGCGCACGGGCCCACAGAACTCGCGCACTATGCGAAAGCCGCTTACGATGTTCAATATGAATTTCCGTTTGGATGGCAAGAGCTTGAGGGTGTTCACAATCGAACCGACTTCGATCTCACTCAGCACACAAAATTCTCAGGTAAAAAATTAGAATACTTCGAAGAGGCGACAAAAGAAAAATACGTTCCTTACGTTATTGAAACCGCAGTTGGTTGCGACCGGTTAGCTCTCGCATTGTTGTGCGATGCTTACCGCGAAGAACAAGACGGCGAAGGGGTGCGCGTAGTGCTTGCACTTAAGCCAGAGCTTGCGCCAATTAAAGCCGCAGTTCTTCCGCTTTCGAAAAAAGCTCCACTTCAAGAGCTCAGCAATAAAATTGTCGAGAGATTAAGTTTAGATTGGGACATCGAGTACGACGAGTCGGGCAGTATCGGAAAGCGCTACCGCCGCCAAGACGAAATCGGAACTCCGTTTTGTATCACGGTCGACTTTGACAGCTTAGAAGACCAAAAAGTAACGGTAAGACATCGCGACAAAATGTCGCAAGATCGCGTCTCAATCGACGCCTTACCTGCCTATTTAGCCGAAAAACTTGTGAACTTTTAATTAAGAGGGCCCGTCGTCCTTTTTGCAACCCGGCGGGTTGCAAAAAGG
>CAZDFM010000572.1:0-2347 GCA_964504465.1 uncultured Pseudobdellovibrionaceae bacterium
TATCTTGCTCCCGCTCCTTTATTTGGGCGGCGTTTTCTTCTCGATTGAGGGTTTTCACCCCTTTTGTCGAACTCTTTAACATTTTAATCCATTACTTTTCATTATCAATGGCGTTAGTTATGGCATCTTAGGGACCTCGGATGTAGAGCTATGGGTGTCGGCCCTGGTCTCCGTTTCGAGCCTCGTGCTGTTTCATTTGATTGCACTCAGAAGTCTTAAAACCGCTTCGTTTGTCAGATGGTAGTTTTGTTTAAAGTTTGTTTGGAGGTCTTAGGTGTTCGAAAATTTATCGGATAAGCTTTTAACGTCGCTTAAAAAAATTCGCGGCCAAGGCAATATCACCGAAGCCAATATTGAGGATTCACTTAAAGAAATTCGCCGCCACCTTTTAGAGGCCGACGTAAACTTTAAGGTCGTAAAAATCTTTTTAGACCGCGTAAAAGAAAAAGCGCTCGGCGCTGAAGTTTTAAGAAGTCTTTCGGCTGGTCAACAGTTTGTAAAAATCGTTCACGAAGAACTCATTCAAATCTTAGGCGGTGAGGCGCAAGAGCTCAACGTTCGCGGAAAACCCGCCGTGATTTTCCTGGTCGGTCTTCAAGGAACTGGTAAAACCACAAGTTCTGCAAAGTTAGCGCTTTATATTCGTCAAAAGCTTAAGAAAAAAACGGGGTTAGTTCCTGCCGACATTTACCGCCCAGCCGCGATTGAGCAGCTAAAAACTCTGGCAAAACAAAACCAACTTCCCGTGTTTGATACTCAAGCCGGAATGAAGCCCGAAGAGATTTTAGAAAAAGCTAAAAAATGGGCTGAAGAAGAAATGATCGAAGTGGTCTTAATCGATACCGCCGGTCGTCTGCAAATCGACGAAGACCTTATGGGTGAACTTGGTCGTTTAAAAGATATCTGGCAGCCCACTGAAACTTTACTTGTCGCAGACGCCATGCTCGGTCAGCAGTCGGTGAATGTCGCTCAAGGTTTTCATGAGAAGTTGGGCTTAACGGGTTTAGTTCTCACAAAAGTAGACGGGGACGCACGCGGTGGAGCGGCGTTAAGTATTCGCGAAACCACCGGCATTCCGATTAAGTTTTTAGGGATAGGCGAAAAAGTCGCAGCCCTTGAAGTTTTTCACCCGGACCGCCTCGCAAGCCGCATCCTTGATATGGGCGATGTTTTATCGCTCGTCGAAAAGGCCCAAGAGGTCATGGACGAAAAAGACGCCAAGATCTCAGCCCAAAAAGTGATGAAGGGCGAATTCACGATCGACGACTTTTTAAGCCAAATTCAGATGATGAAAAAGATGGGCGGCATGGAGTCCATCCTTAAAATGATCCCCGGAATGGGCCAAGCCATGAAGGGTCTAAAAAATATGGCCCCTCCCGATAACGAAGTTAAAAAGATCGAGGCTATCATCAGGTCGATGACCCCGCACGAGCGCCGAAATCATAAAGTGCTCAATGGTTCTAGACGTTTACGGATTGCGACCGGCAGCGGCACGCAGGTTCAAGACGTCAATAAATTCGTAAAGCAGTTCGAAGAAAGTAAAAAAATGATGTCCCAAATGATGAAAATGGGAATGGGCCGTGGGGGCCGAAAGCCACCTGGCTTTCCCTTTTAGCTTTTTCCTTGAAGTTTCGCGCTCAAAAGGTTAAATCTCCCAAGCTCAACAGTATAAATTTTAAGAGAATTTTGAATTTCAGGATTATAGGACGAGGAGAATTCGGTAATGGTAGTCATTCGTTTAGCTAGATTCGGCACTAAGCACAAAGCAAGATATCGCATCACGGTGGCTGATTCCCGTCGTTCTGCTAAGGGTAAATTTATCGAAATCATCGGTAACTACAATCCTGAGCCATCTGGACAAGAAGTTGGTCTTACACTAGACGTTGCTAAAGCTAACGAGTGGATCGCAAAAGGTGCTCAGCCGACTGAAAGAGTACGAAGCCTACTAAAAAAGATGGGCCAAGCTAAGGCTTAAGGCCTGACGCTCTATTTACTCACACTCAATAACACATTAAACTCATAGTAGTTCCGGCTACTATAGGGAATATACGTTAATCCTGTTTGAAATGAGGCATTCTGTGGATCACACCAGCTTAAAAGATCTTGTAGAGTTTATGGCTAAGTCCTTGGTTGATAATCCTGACGACGTTGAAGTGAACGAAGTAATCGGTGAACAAACGACTGTTGTTGAACTTAAAGTTGCTAAAGAAGATCTTGGAAAAGTGATTGGTAAACAAGGTAAAACAGCGGCGGCGATGAGAACTATTATCCGAGCAGCTGGTACAAAGTTAAACAAGCGCTACCACTTAGACATTGTAGAGTAAAATTTTTAAATATCTTAGCTTTA
>CAZDFM010000573.1:0-2342 GCA_964504465.1 uncultured Pseudobdellovibrionaceae bacterium
ACTGTGACCTTGAACGCAAACTATGGCTCTGCAGTGGTCTCTAACAAATTTGGAATCGCGCTTAACAATGAGATGGATGACTTTACAACCAAACCCGGTGAACCCAATCTCTTTGGTCTTATTCAAGGCAAAGGAAATTTGGTGCAACCTGGAAAGCGACCTTTAAGCTCGATGAGTCCAACCTTAGTTGAAAAAGATGGCAAAATCGTAATGAGCTTAGGTGCTCCTGGGGGGCCACGAATTATCAGCGGAACTTTGCAAACTCTCTACCGAGTTCTCACTTCTAAAATGGATATGGATCAGGCAATTCAAACTCCGCGTGTTCACCATCAGTATAGTCCCCACTCACTTTTTGTAGACGCGGGAAAACTTTCTCCGGACGTGCTCGATCTACTTCGAGGGC
Source organism: uncultured Pseudobdellovibrionaceae bacterium (assembly GCA_964504465.1). Classification (GTDB taxonomy): domain Bacteria; phylum Bdellovibrionota; class Bdellovibrionia; order Bdellovibrionales; family UBA1609; genus CAZDFM01. The sequence goes on from CAZDFM010000573.1 coordinate 404, forward strand.
GTGGTCACGACATCCGAGAAATCTGGATTGCACGAGTTGCGGGTGTCAGAATTAACGAAAAAGGTATTTTAGAAGGTGCGTTTGATTCGCGCGCCGAGGGCGCAGCAGGCGGCTACTAGGCCTACTTGCCGCGTTTTCGAAGCTTCTCGAAATCGACCGGTGAGAGATCTTTTTCGTGCGAAAAATCATAGTGCTCAACGCGGTTACGACCATTTTCTTTAGCGCGATATAAGGCCCGATCTGCATAACGAACTAAGGTTCTTGAATCGATCTTTTGCTCATACGGAGCTGCAATCGAAAACCCAATACTCGAAGTCAATCGCATCTCGTGTTTGTCGTTTTTAAAGTTATAGGACTCGATTTTTTCTCTCAAACGCTCAGTAAAAACTTCTGCACCCTGCATATCGATTTCAGTCAGCACAATAAGAAATTCATCACCACCATAGCGAGCGGCAAAATCCACTTTTCGAATATTACTGCGGATCATTTTGCCAACTTCAGAAAGTACAAAACTTCCAAACAAATGGTCATGCCCGTCATTAACGGATTTAAATCTATCCATGTCCATCATGATCACGCACACGGATCTCTTATAGCGTTGAGCGCGATCGATTTCAAAATCGAGGCGTTTGTACAGCGAACGCATATTGAATAAACCTGTAAGATCGTCGATGTCGACTAGCTCTTTGAGTTTTGCGTTGGCCGCTTGTAAACGGTCATTTAAATCTTTAATTCGAAGTTGAGCCCTTACACGGGCGAGTAGCTCGAGCGTATCAAAGGGTTTGCAGATGTAGTCATCTGCCCCAGCATCAAGGCCACGAATCACGTCTTCGGCCTCTGACTTTCCTGACACAAAAAGACAAGAAACATATTTGTTGCGGTCGCGTAATAACTTAAGGGTGTCGAGGCCGTTGAGCCCCGGCATACTGACATCCAGCAACACCAAATGTGGATCACCTTCTTGCATTTTCTTGAGCGCAGTTTCGCCGCTGTCGGCTTGCTCAACTTGATAACCTTCATATTCTAAAGCTTTAGAAACAATGAGACGACTTTGTGGATCGTCATCGACGACAAGAACTTTTCGGTGCTGATTATCGAGTGAAGCAGACATCTCTACATGATAAACTTGTATGCTCCCGCTTGGACACGGAAAACTCACTCCTCAGGCCTAAGTCCCGAGACGAAGCGTTGACTCACGGGGCTAGCTGGCATATCAATCTCCTTCCCAGATTTAACCCGGTTTACGCTCCGGTCCAATGAGGCAGACTTATGGCTTATTCGCACAAAGACATCGACGGTAAATGGCAAAAACTCTGGGAAGACAGCAAATGTTTTAAAGCCGAACAAAAATCTGAAAAACCAAAGTACTATGCGCTCGATATGTTTCCCTATCCTTCTGGAGCTGGACTTCACGTCGGACACTTGGCGTCTTATACGCCGACCGATATTGTCTCTCGCTACAAAAGAGCCAAGGGCTTTAACGTGCTTCATCCGATGGGTTATGACGCTTTTGGATTACCCGCTGAGCAGTACGCCATCCAAACTGGAATTCATCCGGCTGAAACGACCAACAAGTCGATTGTTAACTTTCGACGCCAATTGAAATCTTTTGGTTACAGTTTTGATTGGGATCGCGAAATTTCGACCGCTGAGCCTGACTTTTACAAGTGGACTCAATTTATCTTTTTGAAACTTTTCGAAAAGGGCCTCGCGTACCAAAAAGAAGTTCCCGTTAATTGGTGCCCAGCACTCAGAACAGTTTTGGCTAACGAAGAAGTCGTTGACGGTAAAAGTGAGCGCGGTGGTCATCCGGTAGTTCGAAAGCCCATGAAGCAATGGATGCTAAAAATCACGGACTACGCTGAAAGACTTTTGAATGACCTCGACAAAGTGGACTGGCCCGAGCGCACCAAAGAAGGCCAGCGCAATTGGATTGGCA
>CAZDFM010000574.1:0-2341 GCA_964504465.1 uncultured Pseudobdellovibrionaceae bacterium
GGATTTCTTACAAGCACAACCGCGCTGGAACTCAAATCACTACCGGAGCACATCGTCGTTCTTGGCGGCGGATATATCGCTCTGGAGCTTTCGCAAATGTTTGCGAGGCTGGGGTCAAAAGTTACCATTATTCAGAGAAGCGAAATTCTCTTCAGTGAGGATCAAGAGATTTCAGAAGGGCTCGGCAACTATCTTAAGGCCGAAGGCATTCAAATCCTCAATCATGCTCTGATAAATTCGGTAGCACGAAAAGGGAAAGATTTATCCATTGAAATTTCACGTCGTGGAGAAGCGCTTACCATCGGAGCGAATGAAATTCTGGTGGCAACTGGAAGAAAGCCAAATACGACAGACCTTGGCCTTGAAGCGGCGGGTGTCGAACTAAAGCCAAACAGAACAATTGCCGTAAATTCCTACTGCCAGACTTCGCAGCCGCACATTTATGCCGCCGGTGACGTGTTGGATAGCCCAGCCCTTGTTTATGTAGCCGCGTATGAAGGAAATCTTGCTGCTGAAAATGCCTTTCGAGAAAATATTCGACAGGCCGATTACGAGACAGTTCCTTGGGTCATTTTCAGTGATCCGCAAGTGGCGGGAGTTGGATTGAATGAAGCCCAGGCTAAGAGCTGGGGCGTGGAATACGATGTTTCGCTACTCACACTAGACAATGTGCCGCGCGCTATCGCTGCGCGCGACACGCGCGGTTTCGTGAAGCTCCTGCGTAAAACTGGGACGAATGAACTCATCGGTGCCCGCGTTCTTGCGCCTGAGGGTTCGGAACTCATCATGGAACTCAGCCTCATCCTCCGATACAAGATTCCGCTCACTGATATTGCAAGCATGTTCCATCCTTACTTAACTCTTAGTGAGGCAGTGAAACTTGCGGCGCAAACCTTTGATAAGGACGTCAAGACTCTTTCCTGTTGCGCAAGTTGAGAACTCTGAAAATCCGAGATGAGGAGAAGTGATGTTTGAGACTTTGCCTCATGATCCATGCTGCATTGCTGGCCTGGTTACTCTCGGAGCTTCTCTCGTATGGTCACGCGAAAAGGCCGCCGCCATACCGGAGGCGATCAGAGCTTTTTCCTCCTCATTCCTACCATTTCCTAAAAGGACCGAAACGAATACTGGCTTAATCTCTGCCGGGGTTCCGCCATTCTCGGCGTATTGATCTCCTGACATGAAGCGTATTTTTACCCAAGTGTGGCCCGGCCCGGTTTTGAGAACTCCTCCGGCGGCATCAGCCAGCAGTTGCGGCAGGCCCCCTTTTGCTTCGATAGGCTCTACGATTTCCACTTCGATTATCGGCATATTTTAAGGTCTCTGTTCATGCCCCAAGTAGGTAACACCCCCATTCCATTTAGGTCAAAGCACCACCCAAACCACCTCAAATGAACTTTACAGATAGTCCAAGGCAGTGATAATCTTTCGGCAAATGCCAAAGGTTCGCGGGCTACCCCCGCAACCAATCTTCGGGTTGGTTAAAATCACGGTTAAAGAATCAGAAACAGTTTCAAATACTTAAAATAACTAGAAGAGAAAATGCCAATCGGACCTGAAAGGTCGCGAAATGTCGCCAAATTTCATTCATTTGCTACTTTCTTGCTACCAAATTGCTACCAGGAAAAGATCCTGGAAAAGCCATTCACACTCTGTTTTTAACCAAATGGAGGATTTATGTCTGGAATCGTACAGTTTATGCGTGGCCTTGTGATAGCTGCACTTTTACTGGGTGCCGCTGGCACCCTCGTTGAAGCGACTGGCATTGTTGGCCGCGAAGCTGCCAAAGCTCATCAACGTGGTGGCATTAAGTTTAAGTGGCTCAACCAACAGTTAGTTGGAAAATAAGTCTCAATATTTTTATAAATGAGTCCCTCTTTTTAAAAATTAAACTTTAAAAGGAGTTTAGATCTTGAACGACAAAAAAAGAAAAATTGCGCTCTATGCGCGCACGAGCACCCTGGATCAATCCACTGGGCTCGAAAGTCAGGTCCGAGTTTTACGTCAGTATTGTGAGCAAAATGGGATTTCAGACTTCGAAATCTTTACGGACGGCGGGATCAGCGGCACAAAATCAAGCCGCCCAGCACTCGATCAAATGATGGCCGCAGTTGAGCGGGGTGAAATTTCAGCGGTTGTTGTGCATTCATTTTCACGTTTCGCGAGAAGCACCACGCACCTTCTTTCGGCTCTGACCCGCTTTAAAGAGAAAGGCGTGCAGTTTGTTTCAATTTCCGAGAGGATCGATACGAATTCGGCGGTAGGAGTTGCTATCTTTTCCATTCTGGCGGCAATCGCGCAATTGGAACGCGATTTGATCGCAAGCCGTGTGAAGATCGGT